>JAEWWQ010000313.1 GCA_023458855.1 Bacillota bacterium | reverse complement strand
GGAGAAAGTATGAAAATAACATATATTGCGCATAGTGGATTTATGATTGAATTAGAAAATACGGTATTACTATTTGATTATTATAAGGGAACGATTCCCAAAATAGAAAAGAAAAAGACAATTTATGTATTTGCATCGCATAGACATCCGGATCATTTTAATCCTGTTATTTTTAAACTTTTTGAAAATTATGAAAATGTCTATTATTTTTTGAGCAATGATATTAAAATAAGTGATTCTTATTTGCAAAAAAATAAAATACCAATTACAATAAAAGAGCGCGTTACTATGCTTGGGAAAAACGATATTGTTACTTTTGAAAAAGAGAACACAAATTCACAGATATTATATATAAAAACACTGAAATCTACAGATGAAGGTGTTGCGTTTGTTGTTCGATGTGAGGAAAAAAGTATTTATCATGCCGGGGACTTGAACTGGTGGCATTGGAACGGTGAGACAAAAGCATATAATCGAAATATGGAAGTGAATTATAAAAAAGAAATTTCCTGTATTTCAGAAGCATATTTTGACATTGCATGTATTCCTGTGGACCCGAGACTGGAGGATGCATATGATTGGGGGATTAAGTATTTTATGAAAGAAGTAGATGCTGCTTATATTTTCCCTATGCATTTATGGGATAATTATGCATGCATACAAACATTGAAAGAAAGCTGTGAGCAAAAAGAAAAAATAGTAAATATTACAAAAGAAGGGGAAAGTTTTTATATTAATTAGGGGGATTTTATGGAGTATATAATTTTTTTTCTGGTCGTCGGAACTGTTATGCTGATCCTTTTTATAAGCGGCGTCTTAGATAAAAAAAGAAAGACAAAGTTATTTGTTGCAAAATTAAAAAGTCAGTACGGAATATTTGCAGAAAAAATATATAATCAGGAACAGTATGATAGTATTTCCCGTTATTACCTGACTCATTTGCAGGATTCGGATGATAAAGAGAAGTCCCATATTGATGATATTACATGGAATGATCTGGAAATGGATCAGTTGTTCAAGATAATGAATATTACTAATTCTTCTGCTGGAGAAGAGTATTTATATTATTCCTTACGTACACTTAAGTACAGTTTACACGATATGCAGAAGCTTGAAGATATAGTGCAGTTTTTTGATACAAATGAAGAAAAAAGAGTAACATTTCAGCTTATTTGTAACAAATTAGGGAGAACAGGCAAGTTTTCCATATTCGATTATTTGAGGTATCTTGAAACACTTGGTAAAAGAAATAATTTCAAACATATTTTTATGGATGTATTGTTTATCCCGGCTATTATGAGTTTTTTTATTAATACCGCAATTGGAATATGTGCATTGGTATTGATACTTTGCATTAACATTAGTACTTATTTTAAAGAAAAAGGTGAAATTGCACCTTATATTTCGAGCTTTTTGTATATTATGCGTTTATTAAAAAGTGCAGACCAATTAAAGAAGACTGATATAAAAGGAATTCAGGAATACACAGACATTCTGATGCAAAAAAGAAATCAGTTTAAAAAATTTAAAAGGTTTTCCGGATTAGTGATGTCAGATTCTAATGCGACAGGAAATCCGATGGAACTTTTCTTAGATTATATAAAAATGCTATTCCACATTGATATTATAAAATTTAATTCTATGCTGTGTGAACTGAAATTACACACCGATGCTGTAGATACGATGGTATCAGTAATAGGATATCTTGAGACTGCAATCGCAATTGGAAATTATCGGAGAGCATTACAGTATTATTGTATTCCGCAATTTGTGCAGAGGGTCGGTTTATCTGCAGAGGATATTTATCATCCTTATATCACAGAACCGGTTGTAAACAGTATTCATTCTGAAAAGGGAATTTTATTGACGGGCTCAAATGCATCGGGAAAATCAACCTTTTTGAAAACGGTTGCTCTGAATGCTATTACAGCGCAAACAATTCATACCGTATCTGCGCATTCCTTTCAGACAACATTTTTTTCTATCTACTCATCTATGAGCCTGCGAGATAATTTAGCAAGTGGTGAAAGTTATTATATGGTGGAAATCCGTTCTTTGAAACGAATCCTGGATGTGATGAAAAATGATGGAAGACCGATGCTGTGCTTTGTTGATGAGGTGCTTAGGGGAACCAATACTGTTGAAAGAATTGCAGCATCGGCACAAATACTGAGAAGTCTTGCCGTGAAAAAAGTTCTCTGTTTTGCAGCAACACATGATATTGAACTGACGGGATTGTTAGAAGAAGACTATGATAATTACCATTTTACCGAAGAAATAATAGACGGAGATATTTTGTTCAGTTACCGATTATTGCCTGGATGCGCAACAACCAGAAATGCAATCAGACTATTAGAGACCATGGGTTATCAGTCCGATATTGTACGAGCGGCAGAAGAGCTGGCAGAAAGATTTATTAAAACGGGAAACTGGAATGAGATTTTGGAATAGTAGGAGGAAATTAAAATGCGCGTAACAATATATACCGATGGATCGGCCCGGGGAAATCCGGATGGACCCGGAGGGTATGGTGCCATAGTGCAATATGTAGATACGAATGGAATTCTGCATGAACGGGAGTATAGTGCAGGCTATAAGAAAACTACAAATAACAGGATGGAATTGCTTGGGGTCATTACCGCACTGGAAGCCTTAAATAAATCATGTGAGGTAAATGTAATCTCAGACTCCAAATATGTAACTGATGCATTTAACCAGCATTGGATAGAGGGATGGTTAAAGAAAAATTGGAAAAATAGTGCTAATAAACCAGTTAAGAATATAGACTTATGGAAACGATTATTAAAAGCAAAAGAAAAGCACAAGGTTACGTTTACCTGGGTAAAAGGACATGCGGGACATCCGGAAAATGAACGCTGTGATATTCTGGCAACTACTGCGGCAGATGGAAATGACCTACTTGACGATGTAGTAGGCTAAGTGCTATCATAACTATATCGGACAAGAGTTGCTCTTAGCACAGGTTGAAAGAGAAGAAAGCGAGAACGTATATGGGAAATTTAATGTTATTTTTGAGTAGTTTTATCCATTACTTATGGATTTTTGGCATTACGGTTATATTGATTCTGGCTGCTTGTTTTATTGGAATAAAATGGAGAAAGAGTAAAGATGTAAAATCAGTGATGCAGGATACGAATTCAGGTGAAACTTCGACTATAGCAAACAAGTAGCAGGAATAGAAAACTATCAGGTAGACAAAGGTGTTCATTATAATCATGAACGCCTTTCTTTGTAAGCACTTAAATTTTAAAAAGCGTAGGAAAAAGATGCCAAAATCAATAAATCAAAAATTAAAATTATTATATATCATAAAAATATTAAGTGAAAAAACGGATGATGAGCATGGTATCACGACGCAGAATCTAATTGCTGAATTAGAGCGGTTTGAAATACAGGCAGAAAGAAAGAGTATCTATAATGATATCGAACAGCTGAGGCAGTTCGGCTATGATATTGTTGCGGATAAAAGTAAGAATATAGGTGGGTATTATCTTGCAAGCAGGCAATTTGAACTGCCGGAACTGAAACTGCTGGTAGATGCAGTACAGGCATCCAAATTTATTACAATTAAGAAGTCAAATGAATTAATAAAAAAAATCGAATCCCTGGTAAGCAGATATGAAGCAAAACAATTACAGCGTCAGGTGTATGTATCCAATCGTGTAAAGACGGAAAATGAGAATATTTATTATAATGTTGATTATATTCATAAAGCGATACAAAATAATGTTAAAATCTCATTTCAATATTTTGAATGGAACATTGATAAAGAAATGCGGTTCCGTAAAGACGGAAAAAGGTATCGGATTAATCCATGGGCTCTGATCTGGCGTGATGAAAATTATTATTTAGTAGCTTTTGATGAAATAGATAGTAAAGTAAAACATTATCGTGTTGACAAGATGCTTGATATTGAAGTTTTAAAAGAACCAAGAGGCGGCAGAGAATTGCTGGAGCAGTTTCAAATTGCGGAATATGCAAATAAGACATTTGGGATGTACGCAGGGGACGAGGAAATTGTTACCATGCAATTCGCAAATCGTCTGGTGGGCGTTATAATTGATCGATTTGGTAAAGAAATCGATATTCGCAAGAGGAATGAAGACTATTTTTCAGTGAGAGTGAAAGTGGCAATCAGCGGGCAGTTCTTTGGATGGCTTACGGGACTTGGAAAAGAGGCCAGAATCATTGCACCACAAAGTATTGTAACAGAATATCACCAGTATATAAAGTCACTGATCGAACTTTATGAATAGGAAGGCAGAAGGAGAGTGTATGGAATTACAATTTGCGTCACGTATGAAAAATTATGAAGAAGGGATTTTTCAGACACTGAATGAGATTAAGAATGAACGATTAAAAGAAGGAGAAAAAGTATATAATTTTTCCGTTGGGACCCCTGATTTCAAACCGGCAGAACATATTATACAGGCAGTGAGCGAAGCAGCAAAAAATCCTGATAATTATAAATATGCATTAGTGGATTTGCCGGAACTGGTAGAAGCTGTTATTGACAGATACCGGAAACGTTATGGGGTATCTGTTTCGGAAGATGAATTAATGTCTGTATATGGTTCTCAGGAAGGAATCACACATATCGGTCTGTCGCTATGTGATCCAGGAGATGTTGTATTGATTCCAAATCCTGGATATCCTATTTTTGAGATGGGACCTTCTCTTGCAAATGCTACAATTGCAACCTATGATTTACTGGAAGAAAATCATTATTTACCTGATCTGGATCACATGGATAAGACATTTCTCCAGAAAGTTAAATTTATGATTGTATCCTACCCAATTAATCCAATCTGTAAGACGGCACCGAAAAGTTTTTATGAAAGTCTGATTCCATGGGCAAAAGAAAATAACATTATTATTATTCACGACAATGCATATTCGGATATTATTTACGATGGAAGAAAGGGAATTTCCATATTGTCTGTTCCAGGCGCAAAAGAAACTTGTGTGGAATTCTATTCTTTGTCAAAATCATATAACTATACAGGTGCCAGAGTAGGATTTCTGGTGGGAAACAAAGAAATCGTGCAGAATTTTAAAAAGTTACGTTCCCAGATAGATTACGGAACATTTTTACCAGTTCAATATGGCGCGATTGCAGCATTGACTGGTCCGGATGATATGGTGGTGGAACAATGTGCAAAATATCAGGAAAGGCGCGATGCGTTATGCGGCGGGTTGAGAAATATCGGTTGGAATATTCCGGATAGCGAAGGTACGATGTTTGCATGGGGGCCAATACCAGATGGGTTTACAGATGATGTGGCATTCGTAAAAGAATTAGTAGATAAGACGGGTGTATTATGTACACCGGGAAGTAGTTTTGGTTCTTTAGGAAATGGACATGTCAGGTTTGCGCTGACATTACCGGTAGAAATAATAAGAGAAGCAGTGGAAGCAATCAAGTCAAGTGGAATATTATCCAAAAAATAGAAAAATATTTTATTATATATTTTCCAGGATTTCGTGACTACGTTTGTTGACATGTCTGCCTAAATATCCTATACTTAGCAGTGGAACCACAATATATAGTGTTAAACGGAAATTAAGATACTATATAGGAGAAGATTATCAAGTTCGGAAGGATGGGAAATATGGGAAGTAAAGTGGATACACTCGTAGAAGATACGTATGACTATGGCAAAGAATATCAGCCTAAAAAAAATATTAAAGTAATTAAGAAAGATGGCAGTCTGGAGGAATTTAATGTAGGGAAAGTAATAAACGCTGTTGGAAAATCAGCCTATAGAGCTTTGACAAAATTCAGCCAGGAAGAAAAGAAACATATTTGTGCTTATGTGATTGAAAAGGTAGATGAATTGGAACAGGAACAGATTCCGATTCCGATTATGCATAATATTGTGGAAGGTGCATTAGAAACCATTAAACCTATTGTTGCCAAAAGCTATCGGGATTACCGTAATTACAAACAAGATTTTGTAAGCATGTTAGACGATGTCTATAAAAAGAGCCAGTCTATCATGTATGTGGGTGATAAAGAAAATGCCAATACGGACAGTGCGCTTGTTTCTACAAAAAGAAGTCTGATATTCAATCAGCTGAATAAAGAATTATATCAGAAATTTTTTATGACAACAGAAGAAATACAGGCATGCAGAGATGGCTATATCTACGTGCATGATATGTCTGCAAGGCGGGATACCATGAATTGCTGCTTGTTTGACGTAAAAAATGTTCTGTCCGGCGGATTTGAAATGGGAAATATCTGGTATAACGAACCAAAATCTTTAGATGTTGCGTTTGACGTAATCGGTGATATTGTATTAAGTGCCGCAAGTCAACAATATGGTGGTTTTACAGTACCAAGTGTAGATC
>JAEWWQ010000312.1 GCA_023458855.1 Bacillota bacterium | reverse complement strand
GGTGTGGGAATTATCTATATCTCACATAAAATGAGTGAGTTAGAGGAGATATGTGACAGAGTAACAGTTATGCGTGACGGCACTTATGTCGGAACGGAGATCGTAAAAGATACTTCAAAAGATAAATTAATTGCAATGATGGTAGGGCGTGAATTAGAGAATTACTATACAAGAGACTATCAGGATACCAAAGAAGTGATTTTGAAATGTGTTGATATTGCAGATGGCAATATGGCACAGGGAGCCAGTTTTGAACTAAAAAAAGGTGAGATCATAGGGTTTGCCGGATTGGTCGGAGCCGGTCGCAGTGAAGTGATGAAATGTATCTTCGGGTTGACCAAGGAATATACAGGAAAAATATATCTGGAAGGAAAAGAGGTCAAGATCACTTCGCCGGTACAGGCTATGAAGGCAGGTATTGCACTTGTTCCGGAGGATAGAAAACTCGAAGGTTTATATAAAGTACAAAGCGTTGAATATAATTCAACAATTGAAGTCCTGGATCAATTCATCAAAGGTATTGTTGTAAATCATCAGAAAGAAGATGAGATCACACAAAAATATATTGATCTGATGGATACGAAAACGCCATCCAGGGAGCAGGCAATTGGTAATCTGTCTGGTGGAAACCAGCAAAAAGTAATGATTGGCCGCTGGCTGGCAACGAATCCAAAGGTACTGATATTGGATGAGCCGACCAGAGGTGTTGACGTAGGAGCGAAGTCAGAGATCTATTCTATTATGAATGAACTCGTAAAAACAGGAATGTCTATTATTATGATTTCGTCGGAACTGCCGGAAATTATTAATATGAGTGATCGCATTTATGTTATGGCAGGCGGTAAAGTAAGAGGTTGTCTCAATCATGATGAGGTTACACAGGAAAGCATCATGCAATTAGCAGCCGTTTAATATGTGGAGGAGGAATATAAAAATGACACAGACAAAAGCGATTACAAAAAATACTTCATCTTCTAAGTTTGGGAAGAGGGTAAAGACATATTTCAAAGATAATCTGGGTATTATCGTGGCATTTCTGGTATTATGCATCTTTTTATCAGTAAATCCGGCAACAAGAGGTTCTTTTTTTACAACCAAAAACTTATTTAATGTATTAAGACAAATATCCACCAATCTTTACCTGGCATGTGGTATGACAATGGTAATCATTCTCGGCGGAATCGATTTATCGGTCGGTTCTATCATAGCATTATCAGGATGTATTGCAGCAGGTGGTGTATCAAGATATAACCTGCCTCTCGGGATAGCCATTTTATTAGGTGTACTGGTAGGTCTGATTGTAGGTATGTTCAATGGTCTTGTGATTTCAAAAACAACGATACCGCCTTTTATCGTAACGCTTGCGACCATGAATATAGCCAAAGGTCTTGCCTATGTATATACAGGCGGTTCTCCGGTTCGTGTAGTGACGAAAGAATGGCAGTTTATTGGTGCCGGTTATATCGGACCGTTTCCGACTCCGGTAGTTATCTTGGTTGTTGTGCTGATTATCACTGCCATTGTCATGAATAAGACAAAAATCGGACGTCATATGTATGCAGTGGGCGGTAATCAACAGGCAGCAGAGTTTTCAGGAATCGATGTGGCAAAGGTAAAATTCTTTGTACATGCTTTTTCCGGCATTATGGCAGGTCTGGCAGGTATTGTATTAGCTTCCCGTATGTACTCCGGACAGCCTACAGCAGGTGATGGTGCAGAAATGGATGCCATAGCCGCAGTTGTAGTAGGTGGAACCAGTATGGCAGGCGGCAGCGGTAAGATTGGAGGAACTATCATCGGTGGTCTTATCATCGGTGTACTGAATAATGGATTGAACCTGATGAATGTTAACTCCTTCTGGCAATATGTAGTAAAAGGTGTCGTTATTCTCTTAGCAGTATTTTTAGATTATATCAGAAATAAAAAATCAAAATAAAAAATAAGAATATCATATATTTATAGGTGTGGGATATAGATGGTCTATCATGGAAAGTGATAGACCATCTATAATATATAACAATATTCCAAAGGAAGAAGGAGGCAGCATATGTTAGTATCATTAACAAAAGTAATGGAAGATGCGGTGAAAGGGGGATATGCGGTAGGTGCATTTAATGTATGCAATCTGGAATCAGCGATGGCAATCATACAGGCTGCAGAGGAGACTGGAAAAGGGGTCATCCTGAATTATGCAGAAGTACACAGTCCACTCATCAAGATGGAACTGATTGCACCAATCATGCTTGATTTTGCTAAGAAAGCGACAGTACCGGTATGTGTACATCTGGATCATGGTGCATCCATAGAGAGCTGCATTAAAGCAATTCAGCTAGGTTTTACTTCTGTCATGATCGACGCTTCTGGAAACAATTATGAAGCAAATATAGCAGAAACGGCAGAGGTAGTAAGGCTGGCGCATAGTGTTGGGGTAACAGTAGAAGCAGAGCTCGGACACATCTTCTCCTCCAATATCGGTGTTGGAGAAGGTTCCGCTGAGGCGATTACAGCAGATAACTGCAAAGATGTGGAAGATGTTTATACGAATCCTGATATGGCAAAAGACTTTGTCGAGAGGACTGGTGTAGATGCACTTGCAATCGCATTTGGAACTTCTCACGGTATTTATACCAAAAAACCAGTATTAGATCTTGACAGAATCACCGCAATTAAAGAAAAGATCGACATTCCGTTTGTTATGCATGGTGGTTCCGGACTTAGCAAAGAAGAATTTCAGACGGCAATACGTAACGGGGTGCGTAAGATAAACTACTATACCTACATGACATTAGCAGGCGGCAAGGCCGTGAAGGAAGCCCTGGATGAGAAAAAGGCAGAGGAGAACATATTTTTCCATGATATCCCGCTCATTGCAATAGAAGCCATGAAACAGGATGTTATCAATGCTATTCAGATATTCAGTCTGCAGTAGGGGTGATACGTATGATGGGTAAGGGAATTACAGTGGCAGGATCACTGATCGCAGACAATTACTATTTGATAGATACTTATCCGGAACAGGGTAAACTTACCAATATCAGAGCTACCGACAGAGCAGTTGGGGGGACTGGTAATCTGATTATGGATCTGGCGAAGTTAGATGCAGATCTGTCAGTAAAAGTAAGCGCAATGATCGGAGAAGGCAGTAATGGCAGATTTATAAAAAAGACTCTTTCGGAATATCCGAACATTCAATTGCAGAACGTAGTTGAATATGGTGAGACATCCATGACTATGGTAATGGATGCGCAGGACAATCATCAGAGAACTTTCTTTTATCTGCCTGCCGCCAGTGATGCATACGATGAGAGTGCAATCGACTGGGAGCAGGTGGATGCAGATATTTTTCATTTAGAGTACATTCTTCTTATGAAGAAGATTGATGCGCCGGATGAAGAATATGGAACACATGGTGCCAGAATTCTGAACCATGCCAGAAAACGTGGTATGAAGACTTCTATTGATATGGTTTCAGAGACCAGCGGACGCGGTGGAGAGATTGTAAGAGCAGCTTTGAAATATACGGATTACTGTACCGTTAATGAGATTGAGGCAGAGATGATTACAGGAATCAAAATCCTGCAGGAAGGTGTAGTGAATGAAGAAAATGCATACAGAGCGTTGGAGGAACTGCTAAAATCCGGTGTTTCTACATGGGCCATCATTCATTCGCCAGCCTGCGGCTATGGAATCGACTGTGAGAGCCGGAAAATCATAAGAGTACCGAGCCTGCATTTGCCTGAGGGATATATCAAGGGTTCTACGGGAGCAGGAGATGCCTATTGCAGTGGTATACTGTATGGGGCTTATAAAAATAAATCGTTGGAAGAGTCTATGAAACTAGGAACAGCGTGTGCTGCATGTTCTCTGTCAGAGACCAGCGGAACAGCTGGCTTACGTTCTTATGAAAAAGTAATGGAATTATACGAGCAATTTAAATAATCCGGAGTCAGGAAGGAGTCAGTGATGAAACGATCAGAAATCAATGCAGCATTAAAAGAAATGGAAGGTATGATTGCAAAATATCAGTTTGCTTTGCCGCCATTTTGCGGATTCACACCGGAAGAATGGAAGTCTAAGGGAACAGAATATGATGAGATCAGGGATACTATGTTAGGATGGGATATTAC
>JAEWWQ010000311.1 GCA_023458855.1 Bacillota bacterium | reverse complement strand
GGAAAGGCGGATAAGCATGGATTATTTTAATGCATTTTGGGTAGGCGGATTAATTTGCGCTTTGGTTCAGATTCTTATGGAAAAGACAAAGATGATGCCTGGAAGAATTATGGTATTATTGGTCTGTTTAGGCGCACTGATCAGTGCAATCGGCTGGTACGAACCGTTTCAGGAATATGCGGGGGCAGGAGCATCCGTTCCCCTGCTTGGATTTGGCAATGTATTGATGAAGGGCGTAAAGGAAGCGGTAGATAAGGAAGGATTTATTGGATTATTTCAGGGCGGTTTTAAGGCAGCGGCAGTTGGTACCAGTGCAGCTCTGATATTTGGATATCTGGTGAGCCTTATTTTTGATTCCAAGATGAAAAAATAAGGACATTATTCTTCCTCAAATGCAATTTCATGTTTTAAGAGGAATTGCTCTATTGCAGAATCCCATATAATATCGACAGATTTATCTAAAAGAAAAGTATGATAGGAGGTAGCGGTTACCAGAGACAGGTGACCGCTATCATATTTTATATTCAGGACCAATGCTTTTATCTGGTCAGCTGTGATTGCAGTATCACTGTCATTCAGCAAATTTTGGAGCGAAGAGGGCTGCAGATAGAGAATAAATCTGAAATTGACAGGAGTTTTTCTGCCCTTAATCAACTGAAAGCAGAGAGTACGCATATCCTGCCATTTGGAAAATTGATATTCATCCAGAAAAGAAGTATCCTCTTCCCCCGGCTGGAAAAATTCTTTTACCAGGTGTCCATCAATGACAAAAGTGTTATAAGTAGTAATAACTGCTTCCTCCAATAGAAAGGAATCAAAAGTGTCAGTAGTTAATAAAGCAGCCATAAAGCCTTTAATATCTTTTATTTGAAATGCATGCATTCTGATTACTCCAGTCTGTTATGAATCCTCATATCCTGACTACCATTATAATATAGAGATAACGGATTCTGCAAGCGGAGTTATAATTCTGGCAGAATAGATTATACCAATTATACTTTACAATAAAGTAGGGAATGTGTTATTATATGTAGTAATCAAAACTACATCGGGTGATAATAAATATGAATTATCATTACCTAATAGATATTGCATGTAGTAAAAAGATAAAAATATATGGAAGTTAATGATAGGAGCAGATATGAGTTACAAGATTATTTTGGATAGCTGTGGGGAATTACCGGAAGAGTTGAAAAAAGACAAACATTTTGAGATTGTTCCGCTAGGCCTGGAAGTTGGAGATTATCAGATTCTTGATGATGAAAACTTTAACCAAAAGGAATTCTTACAGAAAGTTGCTGAGTGTAAGACCTGCCCCAGGTCTTCCTGTCCGTCTCCGGAACGGTATATGAAAGCTTATCAGTCAGATGCAGACAATATATATGTGGTCACGTTGTCTGCAAATTTAAGCGGAAGTTATAATAGTGCCGTATTGGGGAAAAATCTTTATCATGAGACAAAAGGTGAGAAAAATATTCACATTGTAGATTCCTGCTCGGCCTCCTGCGGAGAGACTCAGATTGCATTATTGGCACAGGAACTGGAGGAAGAAGGAAGATATTCATTTGAAGAAATTGTAGAACGATTAGAAAAATATAGAGATAGTATGCATACTTATTTTATTCTGGATAATCTGGAAACACTTCGTAAGAACGGAAGATTATCAGCTGTAAAAGCAATTATTGCTTCTACACTTAGTATCAAGCCTGTTATGGGCGCGAATTCAGAAGGCGTTATCCTTCAACACAGTCAGGCGATAGGAATGAAAAAAGGTATTCAGAAAATGGCAGATCTGATTGTAAAAGAGGCTGGTAATTCAGCCGGGAAAAGACTTATGATTACCCATTGTAACTGTCCGGAAAGAGCACAGTATACGAAAGAGGTGCTTGAAAAAAAAGCAGACTGGAAAGAAATTGTTATTATGGATACAGCTGGAATCAGCAGTATGTATGCAAATGATGGAGGAATCATCGTTACGGTATAAAATTCAGAAACTTGCTTTCGCATTTTTCCAAAGTAAGTTTTTTCCGTTACTTTTAAGAATCTTTTTTACTTCGAAATATTCACCAGGCCTGAGAGGCACTTTGTTTCCGCTCGTGAGTAAGATTGAAGTGAAAGAGATTTTTTTTATATAAGAACTATTAAGCAATATATTCTTATCAAGCATAATAAGCGAAGGGTGTTTCTTCATAATGAATTCCAGATTTTGTAAAGAGTCAGGAAGATCAGAAGTTGAGCCATCAGTCAGATGCACGACAGACTGGCGGTCATTCAGCTTTTCAGCGAATAAGAAATCTTTTTCATGAATATAGAGAGTTTTTTCAATGCCACGAATCTCAAAAGTAGGATCAGCCAGCTTCTTTCGATCCAATGCGCGAGTAATAATAGCAGATAATTCTGCCGACTTTATTGGTTTGTCAAGATATATAATAGAATCAAGTGAGCAGTGATAGTCTTGGTAACGAATGGAAGAAGAGCATAGTACAATGGGAACAGCCACGTGATTATTGCGTAACAGTGCGGCAAGTGAAAGACCATTTTCTTCTTCTGAGGCTGTCATGTCTATAAAAAAGATATCATATAGATCAAGTGTGTGCATAAGGGAGGTAATATTGCCAAAAGAGCTGATATAGAGGTGCTCGTTACTTTTCAGGCGCACATCAGCTTCCCTTTCCAATAATCGTTCCAATTGTTTGCGGTCTGCAACATTATCATCACATATGGCAATATGCATGGTAAATCCTCCTCTGATTGTATATATGTTTACAAAATTGATACACAACATAGTTCATTCGCAACACGCTACAGTTGCTCACCAGACCAGGTTGTGCATCAATTGTTAAGCAGAAGAACGATTTATCGTTCTTCCAATGCGAGCCTGCCCGCAATATTACATAAAAATAAATTCAATGGGTGCCTTTGATAATAGAAAGGCAATAAGCAATTCTATTATGAGGATAGCCGGCATTCCAAATACAAAATACCAATGTCTTGTCTTATGCCGGAAGGTGTACAT
>JAEWWQ010000310.1 GCA_023458855.1 Bacillota bacterium | reverse complement strand
CTAACAATGTCATCGGAATCTTTGTCGGCCGGATGCCCGTTAAAGTTCCCCACGGAAGCTGTTTTCCGGTAAACTCGGATAAGGTATGATACAGCAGCTGCTTAAGCTGGGTCTTTACTGCGATTCTTTCGCCCGGTTGCTCTAAAAAGACTGTTTTTATAAGCCCTTCCCCATTCAAAGATACTGTGATCTGTTTCTCCTCAAAAGTTATCGCAAGAGTTGTTCCCTCAGACGTAAAGGAAGATGATTCTTCGAAAAGAACCACCTTTATATCTTCTTCCGGGTAAAATGCTTTTACCAATGAGTGTATGTCATATTCAAACTGTGCCTTGCTGATTTTCACTATAAGCATTCGCTTATCTCCTAACTTTTCCTTATATAAATCTATTGACAATAAGGATTATATCGTAATTCATGACCAATGGTTGTCTGATCTCCATGTCCTGGATATACCTTTACATCTTCCGGCAATGGCAACAGCTTTTCTTTAATAGAACGCACTAATGCTGCTCCGCTTCCTGTCGCAAGATCAGTTCTTCCAACAGATTCCTGAAATAATGTATCTCCACTGATGAGGATCTTATCTTCCTCAAAATAATAACAGCAGCTTCCCTTTGTATGCCCAGGTGTCGCAAGTACCTTACAAGTCATATCATGAATGGTAATTATGGCACCATCTTCCAGATATTCGTCTGCCACCACTTCATACGGTCTTCCCACCTGCGCGGATACATTTAAGGTCGCATTTTCCAATACTTCCTTTTCTCCGATATAGGCATATATCTTCGCACCTGTACATTCCTGCATCTCTTTTGTTCCCCATATATGATCAAAATGCCCATGCGTAAGAAAAATAGCTGCTACTTCAAGTCCGTTTTCTTTCAGTTTGGCAACTATCTGTGCCCCCTTATCTGCTGGATCGATACAAATAACTTCCGGCGTGCCTTTCCGATAAATAAAATAACAATTTGTCTGTACACTGCCGATTACCATTCTTCCTATCTTTAATTCTGCCACTGCCTGCCTCGCCTTCCGGCTAGTTCCTATTAGCCTGTTGTTCGTTCTATATCAATAATACTGTCTATTCCCTGAATCTTTTCAATAATCCTGTTTAATTCTTCGCGACAACCGATTTCAAAGGAAATTGCCATCGTGGCAACTCCCTGCTTATTTGTTCTCGTGTTCATCCCCAGGATATCAATATTCTTTTCTGCCAGTGCACGTGAAATATCCGCAAGCAGACCATTTCTGTTATTTGCAAATACTTTAATCTCGGCAAGATATTTTTCGCCGCTCACCGTATTATCTACTGCCTGCCATTCTGCATCGATCAGACGTGCCCTGTCTAACTCCGGTAGATTAATAACATTGATACAATCCGTTCTATGAATCGAAACGCCACGCCCGCGTGTTACAAATCCAACGATTTCATCACCCGGAACCGGGCTGCAGCATTTGGAAAAACGAACTGCAACATCATGAATTCCTTTTACCACGATTCCGCTCTTTGACTTACGCGGCTGCATCATTTTAGTTTGTGCATTTTCTGCAACTTCCTCCAGAATCTGCGCATCTGTAATCATCTTTTTATGGTCACGCTCATACATTTCCTGCATTTTATTTATAATCTGGCCCTCTTTCAGACCACCGTGGCCAACGGCTGCAAGTACCGCATCCCAATCGTGAAAACCATATTTTTTCATGATATTATCCATATATACCGGTTTCATAATATCATTGGTACTGATGGATTTTGCTTTACAATAGGAAAGGAGCAATTCTTTTCCTTTTACAATATTGTCGTCTTTTAATTCATTTTTAAACCACTGATTAATCTTACTCTTGGCCTGTGTGCTCTTTACAATACTCAGCCAATCCCGACTAGGTCCTTTGGAATTCTGCGACGTAATGACTTCAATTCTGTCTCCATTTTTAATTTCATAATCAATCGTAACAAGTTTGCCGTTTACTCTCGCACCGATCATCTTATTACCGACCGCGCTGTGAATACTGTACGCAAAGTCAATCGGGGTAGAACCTGCCGGAAGATTTTTCACATCTCCCGTCGGTGTAAAACAATATACATTATCTGAGAATAAATCTAAATCACTCTTCAGCAGATTCATGAATTCTTTATTGTCCGACATGTCTTTCTGCCATTCCAGAATCTGCCTTAACCATACTAGTTTTTCTTCTTCCTGCGCTTCTACTTTTTTACCATCAGAAGCCTCTTTATATTTCCAGTGCGCAGCAATACCATATTCCGCAGTTTTATGCATATCAAACGTACGGATCTGGATCTCAAACGGCTGCCCGGTCGAACCGATTAAAGTTGTATGCAATGATTGATACATATTTGCTTTCGGCATTGCTATATAATCTTTAAATCGTCCCGGAATAGGCTTATACATCTCATGGATCACGCCAAGTGCAGCATAACAGTCCTTTACAGAATCTACAATTATGCGGACTGCAAACAAATCATATATCTGATCAATCGTCTTATCCTGGTTCTTCATCTTCTTATAAATACTGAAAAAATGCTTTACGCGTCCGTCTATCTGTGCTTTAATACCGGCATTTTCAATATGTTCCCGCACTTCATCCACGATTGTCTGCACATATTTCTCTCTGACACCTTTTCGTACGTTGATCTTATCTGCCAGATCGTAATAGACATCCGGCTCCAGGTATTTAAGAGAAAGATCATCCAATTCCACCTTAATCTTTGAAATACCAAGGCGCTGTGCTATTGGTGCATAAATATCCAGTGTCTCTCTTGCAATTCTTTGCTGCTTATCCGAAGGCATATGCTTTAATGTTCGCATATTATGCAACCTGTCAGCCAGTTTAATCATAATGACCCGAATATCTTTTGCCATAGCCAGGAACATCTTCCTTAAATTCTCGGCCTGTATTTCTAATTTATCACCAGATTTCTCTCCTGTGTACTGCAATTGCTGCAATTTTGTTACTCCATCCACCAGGAGAGCAACATCCGGACCGAACTCTTCTCTTATCTCTTCGTCCGTCAGTATCGTATCTTCAACCACATCATGCAAAAGACCCGCTACAATTGTCTCTTTATCAAGTTCCAGATCTGCTAATATGATGGCAACACATAATGGATGGATAATATATGGTTCTCCTGATTTTCTGACCTGGTCTTTATGCGCATTATATGCCACATTATAAGCTTTCTCTATCAAGGAAATATCGTCCGATGGATGATACTTTCGCACACGCTTAATAAGATCCTGATATAATTGTTCAGGACTTAAAAATTCTTTCATGGCTTCTATTCTTCCATCATCAATAACAACGCTTCCGCTCTTGCCTTGTAGCTCTGTTCTCTTTTCATCTGTCATAAGAATCACCGTTCAACTTTTATAGTCTAACCATACAACACCTGCCAAAAGATTTACTTACCCGGATAACAAATTGCCGATTCCAGACGATACCTGGAAAGTTTTTCCCTTCCTTTTAATCCTGCAAGTTCCATTAATACGACTACGCCCACAACTTCACCGCCAAGAGATTCTATCAACTGTATCATTGCCTCTGTTGTTCCCCCTGTTGCAATCAAATCATCAACAATCAATATCTTTTGTCCCGGCTTGATGGAATCCTTATGCATCTCTATCGTCGCCGTACCATATTCAAGATCATATTCTTTCTCTACCGTTTCACACGGAAGTTTACCTTTTTTCCGAATCAATACAAACGGTTTTCTCGTATTATAAGCGATTGGCGTCCCAAAAATAAAACCTCTGGATTCCGGTCCTACAACAACATCAAATTCAATATCTTTAATCAGATCCTGCATGGTGTCAATGGCAAGATGCAACCCTTCGGCATCCTGCAGGACACTGGTGACATCTCTGAATATGATTCCTTTCTCCGGAAAATCCGGTATACTTCTTACATACTCTTCTAATTTTTTCATAATTTTCTCTCCATTCATTATCTAAACACATTTGATTTATCTTTTGCTATTCCGTTTCATTCCCGGGAATAATTTCGATCCAATATCCGTCCGGATCCGCAATGAAATAAATTCCCATTTCTTTATTCTCAAAGC
>JAEWWQ010000309.1 GCA_023458855.1 Bacillota bacterium | reverse complement strand
AAACAATACGTCTGGCAGACACTGTCGGTATCTTAACTCCAAATAGAACGAAAGAAATAGTAGAAACTATGAAGGCCTATTCAGATGTTAATATTGAAATGCATGTCCATAACGATCTGGGCATGGCAGTAGCCAATTCGATTATTGGCGCAAAAGCAGGTGCCGACTATATTGACAGCACCTTATTTGGTATAGGGGAAAGAACAGGAAACTGTAATTTCTATGACTTTATTAAAGCAGGTGAATCCATATTTCAATTTGCAATGACCAAGAAACAGATCAAGGAAGTTGAAAAAGAGGTATATGAAGAATTGAAGGGGGCAATGTAGTATATGGTAAAAATAGGTATTCTCTTAAATCAAGAAGGAAAGATTGCATCTCTTATCGACGCCACAGAAGTTGCGATTTACGAAAAAGAGGAATCTAATTGGAGGAAAGCCTGCGAAGTAAAGGAATGCTTTAGTCAGAGGAACACGATGAATCAAATGCGGGAATTTTTGAAGCAATTGATCATGGAATTAAAAGACTGCAAGATTTTAATTGCTTCGATCCTTACAGGAATTCCCTTTATGATACTTGATAAAGAAGGTTTTATGCTTTGTGAAGCAGAAGAACTGTCAGAACGCTTATTGGAAGAAATCGTAACTGATTACGAAAAAACGGAACAAAAGAAGAATCAGATGCAGCAAACGGCATTACAAGAGTATCCGACCGCACCATTCGAAACAGATGAAAAAGGTGTATTTGAGCTTGATATGAGAAAATTACAGGAATGTTATCCGGAAATCTCATCCAAAAAGGCAATCATTCCTTTTTTAAAAGAAGTAAAATTTTATAGTTTAATGATATATTGCAGTCATGTAATGCCATGGCTTGATACGGAACTTCCTGCTCTTGGTTTTCCGTATACAGCCAGTAAAATGGAAGGACAGGGATACCAGGTAGAAATTGGTGGAAATAATTATCCGGAAAGATAAAAGTCACAAAATTATTTTAATTATACATTGCAATTTATGTACTTTTATGGTCAAATTAACATATGGGTTTCTTAAAGAGGGGTATATGATACCATAAAGGAAAATACTTATTAAAAAGGAGTACGAATTGCATGAAGAAAAAGTCATTATTGCTTCTGCTGTCACTTGCAGTGATTGCTGCATTGGCTGGATGCGGAAAGAAAGAAGCAAAGGTTACGGAACAAACGGTTGAAACCGTAAATCCATTTGAAGGAGAAACGGAGGAAGCGACAGAGGAAGCGGCTGCAGAAGATGTTGTTCCGGAAGGAATGTATCGAAGTGAACTGACCAATGAACTGCTGGATGAAAGTCTTAAAACGCAGAGACCGATTGCTGCTATGGTTGACAATGAATCGCTGGCACTTCCGCATTATGGATTGGCAGAGGCAGATATTGTTTATGAGATGATGAATAGTACAGAAAACGGAAGAATTACAAGATTGATGGTATTAGTAAAGGACTGGGAAAAGATTGAGCAGCTGGGAAGTATCCGTAGTGTCAGACCGACCAATATTCTGCTGGCAGCAGAATGGAATGCGGTTATTTGCCATGACGGAGGTCCATTTTATATTGACCCGTATATGGCAAATGACTATGCTGCCCATTTCAGCGGCACATTTTCAAGGGCAAACAACGGAAAATCCAGAGAATACACGGAATATATTATGACAGGGGATTTGGATAAAAATTTTGAGAATTCCAGCTATAGCAAAGAATATGATCAATATTATCCGGGAACACATTATCAGTTCGCAACAGAATCTAATCCGGTTGATTTAAGCAAAAATAGTGATGCAATAGATGCTGCAAAGGTAGAACTTCCATTTGAACACAACGGTTCTAACCTGCAGTACAATGAAGATACACAGACATACGACTATTATGAATACGGAAAAGCACATTTGGATGCTGAAGACGATGAGCAGCTGACTTTTAAGAATCTGTTAATACAGCGTTGTACATTCCATCAGTATGACGAGAATGGGTATATGATCTTTAATTGTCTTACAGCTGATGAAAAGGGTTATTATATTACAGATGGTAAGGCAATTCCGGTAACATGGAGCAAATTAGGTGATACCGCTGTTACCAAATATTACGATGCGGAGGGCAATGAGATTACCATTAATACAGGTAAGACATACATTGCACTTGTTCCGGATGATAACTGGGAAGATCTGGTAATTGAATAGATATTAGAGAAGATTCTCCACAGATTCTGGCTAGCTAGGATTTGCGGGGAATTTTTGTTTTTCTGATTTCTCCGGGCGTGCATTGAAAACGCTCCCGGAATACTTTGCGGAATAATTTATAATTATGAAATCCATGTTTATCTAAAATTTCATAGAGCGGAGCCTTGGTGTGAAGCAGATCCTTATAAATATTGGCAAGTCTGATCTCATTCAGATATTCAAGATATGTCTGTCCCATGTAACGTTTAAAAATGCGGCAGAAATACTGCGGCTGTAATTTTGCAAAATCAGCAATCTCCTGAATGGAAATTGGACGATTATAGTTATCCTGGGTATAGGCAAGAACAGGTTCCAGACGTGTCAGAAACAGACTGCTTTGCTGCTTTTGTCTGGTGCCCAGTGTAATACGAAAGTTATGGTACAACTGAAAAAGAAGTTCGAAAAGAAGACTGCTGAAATGAAGATTCCCAGCTTCTGGATTTACGGTCTCAATAACTTCCATGTCCTTCAGTACTTTTTTTAATTGTGCCAGTTTGGTCATATAACGTTCATCTTCGGAATGAATATCGAAATCAAAGTAGTAACTATCATAATCAGGCATATAATGCTTTAGGAATTGGGAGGGTATCTGAATCAAAATAGCAGTATTCCCATTTGGGCTGTGTGTAGAATGAACAACACGAGAATTGATAAGAATAATATCATCATCATAAAGTTCTACTAACTGATTGCCCATTTTAACATTCAGGTTTCCGGAAGTAATATAGATGATTTCGAGTGAATTGTGCCAATGACTGGAGACAAAACTGCTTTCATCATCAAAAAGTTCAAAATAGACATCTAGATTTTCTTTGGGGAAAATAATTTCGTGAGGTATATTCTGGTTATTCATAGTTACTCCCATCGTAGTTTTAAAAAGATAATATCGACCTATAAATTGAATAATAAAATGACTTTTTTAGAGAATATTATAATGATAAAATTATTATAGCATAAATTTCGTTACAATATTAACTTATCAATAAATAATATTGTGATTTAAATGAAAGGAAAAAGAAATGTTTATCAAAGGTGTTAATTTAGGAAACTGGCTGGTATTGGAAAAGTGGATGAGTCCGGCATTATTTGATGGGACAACTGCTGAAGATGAGTATTATTTACCGATCCAGCTGACAAAGAACGAATATGAGAGTAGAATCAGACTGCATCGCAGTGAGTACATTACGGAAAGGGATTTTGCAAATATCAGATCCATGGGACTGAATGCCGTACGTATTCCGGTTCCTTATTTTATTTTTGGAGATTGTCCTCCGTTTATAGGATGTATTGAAGAATTGGACAAGGCATTTGCCTGGGCAGAGAAATATGAAATAATGATTTTAATTGATTTGCATACTGTTCCGGGAAGTCAGAACGGATTCGATAACGGCGGTATTTCAGGAGTATGTAAGTGGGCACAGCAACCGGAAAGTGTAGAATTTACATTGAATCTTTTGGAAAAACTATCAGAGCGTTATGCAATGCGCAAGAGTTTATGGGGCATTGGAATCTTAAATGAGCCAATTACAGAGCATATGTGGAATGTAATGGATATCCAGAGCCGGTACAAACCTGTAGATGAAGAAATGGCCAGGGGGAGTGCGCCGATTTCGATGAAATTTTTACGTCAATTCTATATCGATGCATACCATAGAATCCGTCTGCATTTACCGGAAGATAAAGCAGTTGTATTCCATGATGGATTCGAATTGAAAATATGGAAAGACTTCATGAGAGAAAAAGAATTCAAGAATGTAGTACTGGATACGCATCAATATCTGATGATGGCAGAAGCCTTCGGATGTGAACAGTCACTAGAGGGCTATAAATCTTATATAGAAGAACACTACGAAAAAGATATTGCAGAAATGCAGGAATATTTTCCGGTCATCTGCGGAGAATGGTGTCTGTTCAATTCTTATGGGTGCGGTGTAGACACAAAAGCCGGACAGTCTCCATTAAACGGAGTACAGGCAACCCAGGATAAATTATCCGAAGAAGCAAAAAAAGAATTATACAGAGAGATAGCAAGGGCACAATTAAAAGCCTGGAAAAAGGGAAGCGGTTATTTCTACTGGAATTATAAATTATTATTAGATACTGTGAATGAATCAGGATGGATTGGCTGGGATGCATGGGATTTCGGAAAATGTGTCGTACTGGGATGGTTCCCAACAGAAGAAGCATAAAAAATTACTAGTCAGGGAGGCTAAATGAAATGAACGAGAATTCAAATGTAAAATTATCTTTTGCAGAAAGATTTGGATATGGAATTGGAGATTACTCAGGTAACTTAATATATTCCTCTATTAGTGCATTTTTATTGTTGTACTATACGAATGTTGTGGGTGCGAGTGCTGCTATGGCGGCATCAATTATTGCGATTTCAAAGATTTTTGATGGAATCTCAGATCTGATTATGGGTACAATTGTAGACAGAACGCACTCTAAGTATGGAAAAGCAAGGCCATGGGTCTTACGTTTGTGTGTTCCATTTGCAATCTCGGCAGTGCTCATGTTTGCTGTTCCTTCCAGTCTTAGCGGGAAAGGATTATTTATTTACATGTTCTTGACATATAATCTGGTTTCTACAATATTTTATACTGGTATCAATGTACCTTATGCAGCAATGAACGGCCTGATGACGACCAATCAGTATGAACGTGGATTACTGGGGAACTTCCGTATGCTTCTTGCTACAGCAGGAACAATGACGGTAAATACATTTGTATTAAAGATGGTCTGTGCACTTGGTAACGGAGAACAATATAATCAGGCAGGCTGGACAAAGACTTATATCATTATCGGTTTTGCAACAGTTGTATTAAATTTATTTATGTTCGCGACCTGTAAGGAACGCGTTGTGGAAAATTCCGTAAATGAATCCGGTGAAAAAGAAAATGTACCGTTTGTCACGTCATTAAAAGGACTGTTTACAAATAAATACTGGCTGCTGATTGTTGTTGCATTATTTGTTATGTATTTTATGATGTCTTGTTTCTTTGGCTCCGCAGCATATTATGTACAATACAGTATGGGCAATATGGACTTTTATGCGCCGATTTCAAATGCGTTATCCATGGCGCAGATCATTACCATGTTCGTAACTCCATTTATCATGAAGAAAATCGGAAAGCGATATACAATGCTCATTGGTATGACAATTTCCGCAATCGGCTTTATTGCAGCGGGTATGGTAGGTGCAAATC
>JAEWWQ010000308.1 GCA_023458855.1 Bacillota bacterium | reverse complement strand
AATTTAAAGCAGGACATCGCCGCTGCCAACATAGTAATGAAATCCATCATGCCGGTTTGGCAGATTCCGATAAATGTGTATAAACAAATGGCAGTTTCACTTGCTGAATTACAGTTAAATGTAATGCCTTATGGACAAATAGGTCATTACCTGTTCAAACAAATGGTAGATTACAATGATAAATGTGCCGGTGTAAGTCATTGGCCACATGGGGAGATATGGGGTCTTGGGGATTCACCGACGATTGCTGTTTTGTTGGAGGAATCTGAGAAAACAGACAGTTATGATATGATGGCTGCACCTTGCATTAATTATGAAGATATGACTTATGCATATGAAGAAAAGAATAGAGTGATAAGAGTTTATAAACAGGTGAACGCCAGATTAACGATGGAAGATTTTTATGCAAAACTGAAATTAAATTTTCCTCGTTTGGAAAAATAAATAGTAAAAAACAAAAAAAGGAGAGGTTAAGGTTAAAATGAAAATGAAAAAGTTAATGGCAGTATTATTAAGTGCAGCAATGACAGTTGGGATGTTATCTGGCTGTGCTACTGACGGAAAAACAGAATCAACAGATGGAACGACAGGTGAAACAGTTTCGACTGAAGTGGCTGCTGATTCAGAGGGAAAAGTTACGGTAGAATTCTTTAACCAGAAAACAGAAATTGTAGATATCCTAAATGGTCTGATTGCTGAATATGAAAAAGCAAATCCGAATGTGCATATCGAGTTGACAACACCGGCAGATGCAAGTACTGTTCTTTCCTCCAGAATGGCAAGTAATGATACCCCGGATATCTTCACACAATGGCCGAATTCATCTTTCTTTACCCAAGTCGATTCAGGATATGTTATGGATCTGTCGGGAACGGGTATTATGGATAATATACAGCAGGCAGCAAGAGAACAATGGAAATATAAAGACGGTGAATATGCGGCGACAATGTCTTACAACTGTTCCGGAATCTGGTATAACAAAGACATCTTTGAAAAGGCGGGAATCACGGAAATACCTACTACATGGAGCAAACTGATTGCAGACTGTGAAACACTTGCCGCAGCAGGTTATACACCGTTTGTAACGTCTGCAAAGGAGACGGATATTACAGACAGGCAGTTACAGGTATTCTTAGCTTCTTCCATGGGAGACAGCTATGATGAATTTGAAGCAGATGCGGGAGCCGCAAGCGTAGATACCAGTAAGGCATACGCAGAGAATCTGAATGCAATGGCAGAGAAAATGGTTCAGATCATCGGATATAGCCAAAGTGATATTATTGGCACCGATCAGGATAGTGCAACAGCGAACTTTGCAAATGGTGAAGGTGCCATGATGATAGGTGGTTCCTGGCTGCTGGCATCCATTACATCAGCTAATCCGGATATCAATATTTCTATGATGCCGATACCGGGCGATACCGAAACGGAAACAAATACATGTGCTTATCCTGGTGATATGTCCTTATGTATTGCAAATAATTCGGAGGTACAGGAAGAAGCAATTAATTTTGTAAAATGGATGACAACAAAGGAGATTGCCACAAAATATGCTGAAGCGGAAGGAAATCCATCCTGCATTAATGGTATTGATTATGTAGCACCTCAATTCTCAGATTTGTATCATAATTATGTAACAACGGGAAGCTTTATACTAAACCCGGATTGTAACTGGACTTCGGCTCAGCAGGATGCTGCAGGTTCAGCAATTCAACAATTATATTATGATCTTGATACAGAAAGCTTTGCAGAAAATTTAGCATCCGCATTCAATGATAATTAAAACAGAAAGAAAAGATATCTGGCAGACGTTGAGCCGGATATCTTTTCGAATAAAGGAATGGCAATAGAATGGAGGCAGTATGGGAAAGGTTAAAAAAATGAGTAAAAGGGATATCACTCTTTTTTCATGGACAGTAATACCGTTGGTACTATATATATTACTTTTTATTGTGCCGATATTTATGGGACTAAATTATAGTCTTACAGACTGGAATGGTTTGGCACAAAAATATAATTATGTAGGAATGGATAATTTTGTGTCATTATTTACGACAAAGAGAACGATGAATTCATTACTATTTACGGGAAAATATACGTTCTTTCTGGTTCTGATCGTCATGGCATTAGCAATGTCATTAACACTGGTATTGACTTATGTTGTATCACAACGATTCAAAACTGTGTTCCGTTCTGTTATTTTCTTTCCGGCAGTATTGTCTCTGGTGACAGTTGGCTTGACGTGGAATCAGATTTTGTATCGTGTATTACCACAGTTGGGACAAATGCTTGGTATTCAGTGGCTTTCCAATAATATTCTTGGGAATCCGAAAACAGCGATGTGGGGCGTTCTTTTAGTCAATATATGGCAGGGAACAGCAATTCCATTTGTTATGTTATTGGCGGGCATTCAGAATGTACCGGCAGATTTGTATGAAGCGGCTAAGATCGATGGGGCGTCTCCTTTAAAATTATTTACAAATATTACGATTCCCTTTATGATTCCTGTAATCAATGTCGCCTTCGTTATGGTCTTAAAAAGCGGTATTACTGTTTTTGATTATATACAATCCATGACAGGCGGAGGGCCGATGCGCTCTACAGAGTCAGCAGGTGTATTGATCTATCAATTGGCATTTTCGGACGGAAAAGCCGGATTTGCCTCAGCATATGCAGTAGTACTCTTGCTGATCATAGCTCTCATAGCAATCATTCAGAACAAGATTGCGTCGAAAGCAGAGGTGGGACAGCTATGAAAAAGAAAATACCATTAAAAATAGTAGTATATGCATTGTTGCTTATGCTGTCTGCGATCATTATATTTCCAATCTATGTAACATTTGCAACAGCATTTAAAACTGCGGAGGAATCTTCAAAGAATTTCTTCTCACTTCCGTCAAGGTTTTATCTTGGTAATTTTGAGACAGTAATGAGTGATGCACATTTTTACAAATACGTGCTGAATTCAATAAGCATTACTGTGATCTCAGTATGCATTATTGCAATTATGATCCCTATGCTGTCATTTTCCATTGCAAGGGGAATGAAGGAATATAAATATTATAAAATACTTTATGGTGTTATTTTACTTTCGATCTTTACACCATTTCAGGTTATCATGGTTCCGATTTCCCAGCTTTGTACGAAATTAGGATTGATGAATCAGATTGGTATGATTTTACTTTACTCGGCTTTCTCGTTAGGCCAGGGTGTATTTTTATTTGTCGGATATTATAAATCGATACCGATAGAATTAGAGGAGGCAGCTCATATTGACGGATGTACTGTAACTGGGACATTTTTTAGAATTGTGTACCCTTTGGCGAAGCCAATGACTGTAACGATCGTAATCCTGAATACGTTATGGATATGGAATGATTTTCTCCTTCCTTTATTGATTTTAAATAAATCAGATTTAAATTGGACCCTGCCATTGTATCAATACAATTTTAAATCAGCGTACACTTTTAATTATAACTTAGCATTTGCATCCTTCTTATTCTCAATCGTACCAATGATTCTATTGTATATTTGTCTGCAGAAGAACATTATCGAAGGATTAACGGCCGGAGCAATAAAATCATAAGGTAAACTGCTGGAGTAGTCTATAGCAGGTTATTTTTACTTTTTAATAACTAGCTCAAAAAAGGGAGCATTGCTCAATGACTAGGAATCAGTCATGATGCAATACTCCCATTAATCATTCTTCGGACTTGAACTGGCAATATTCCAAAATCCAAGGAAATAGGTACGGCACTCTGTCTACTTAATTACCGTAGTAGGAAGTTCTTCCGGTAGCGAAAAGATATCGGAGGAGGAACGGTAGTAGGTAAAATTGTGTGAATTATTATCAGGAATCAGCAGGTATTCGGAAGGAGTATGATTCGTAATCTCTTTGAATACACGGTTAAAAGTACGAACATTGTTAAAGCCGCACATAAAAGAAATGTCAGTGATCTTATGATCGGTTGTAATTAATAGATCAACGGCCTGTGAGATACGGATGGTATTCAGGTATTTGACAAAATTAGTACCGATAAGCAGCTTAAAGACTTTGGAAAAGTGGCTGGTACTGAAGTTCATCATTTCGGCAGCATCCTCGATGGTAATATTATCACTGTAGTGTTCTTCCAGGAAGGATAAGAGGCTTTGAAAATCAGAAAGAACACTTAGACGGCGATTCTGCATAATGGTTTTCTGTGTATGGGTAGGAAGGTTACGAAGGAGGCGGTACCAGAACCCGCACACGGAGGCAGTTACGATATCTTGATAGAATCTGTCTCTATGAGACAGCTCTTCATCCAGCACAGCCAACAGATGATGCCATTCTTCTGTAAGTCCCCAGGATGTCAATGCATTCCTTTTAATATGTGGATTGGAAAAATAATGATAGTGATAATGGCTGCTGATAATGCCCGTATCAAACAATACAAAATCGAGGCAGGAGCTATCACTTCTTGCATTGCAGTAATGGATATCCCCACTATCACATACAATCAAATCACCAGCGTTTGCGTTGATGGTAAAGTTAGTGACATGGATACAGACAGAACCTTCACGGACATAGATAAGCTCTATTTCCTTGTGCCAATGAGCACGAAAACAAATATTATCGTATTTGTTATGCCAGACCATAAAATCGGATTTGTAGTTACGGACTTCATGAAATGCTTTCATTAGAACACCTCCGTAAAAGGATATAAATTGGCTTTTTGTACATTATACACAAAAAAAGTGCGGAAATCCACAAAAATCACAAAAATTGTCTATATATTAATACTAACATTCGTGCATTTATAGTATCGAACAGGTATAATCATTAATAAGCAGCAGAAAATAGGATTATGAATAAATGAAATAAAAAATGAATGTGGAGGTAAGTAAAATGGCAGAAAAGAGAATTGTTGGGGAGTATCCTGTAATTGGAATCAGACCTACGATCGACGGTAGGAGAGGAGCATTAAAGGTAAGAGAATCCTTGGAAGAGCAGACGATGAATATGGCAAGATCGGCGGCTAAATTGTTCGAGGAAAATTTAAGATATTCGAATGGTGAGCCTGTAAAGGTTGTAATTTCAGATACAACAATCGGACGTGTTGGAGAGGCTGCAGCCTGTGCGGACCAGTTTAAAAAAGCGGGAGTTGATATTACCTTAACAGTTACACCTTGCTGGTGTTATGGTTCGGAGACGATGGATATGGACCCGATGACGATTAAAGGTGTCTGGGGATTCAACGGAACTGAGAGACCGGGAGCGGTATATCTGGCAGCAGTACTGGCAGGACATGCGCAGAAGGGACTTCCGGCATTCGGAATTTACGGACATGATGTTCAGAATGCTGATAATACAGAAATTCCTCAGGATGTAAGGGAAAAATTACTTCGTTTCGGACGTGCGGCGGTTGCTGCAGCGACCATGAGGGGAAAATCGTATTTACAGATTGGTTCTATCTGTATGGGTATTGCAGGTTCTATCGTAAATGTAGAATTTTTTGAAGAATATCTTGGTATGAGAGTGGAATCTGTAGATGAAGTGGAAATTATCCGAAGAATGACAGAAAATATTTATGATGAAGCAGAGTATGAGAAAGCACTTGCATGGACGAAGGAAAAATGTAAGGAAGGATTTGACAAGAATCCGGAACATGCCCAGAAATCTTTGGAAGAAAAAGAAAAAGACTGGGAATTTGTTGTCAAGATGATGTGTATCATCAAAGATCTGATGAATGGAAATAAGAATCTGCCGACGGGCTGTGAAGAAGAAATGGTTGGGCACAATGCAATTGCAGCAGGATTCCAGGGGCAGCGACAGTGGACAGATTTTTATCCAAACTGTGATTTTCCTGAAGCATTACTGAATTCCTCTTTTGATTGGAAGGGAGCAAGAGAACCATATATTCTGGCGACAGAAAATGATACTCTGAATGGAGTCGGAATGTTATTCAGTAAATTATTGACCAATACTGCCCAGATTTTTGCGGATGTCAGAACTTACTGGAGCCCGGAAGCCGTAAAAGCAGCAACAGGATATGACCTGGAAGGTGTTGCGAAGGAATCGGGTGGTTTTATCCATCTGATCAATTCAGGGGCAGCCTGCCTGGATGCCTGCGGAGAGGTAAAGGATGAAAAAGGAAATGGAGTAATCAAGCCATTCTGGGAAATGTCTGAAGACGATGTGGAAGCATGCTTAAAGGCAACTACCTGGAATGCAGCGGATCAAGGCTATTTCAGAGGTGGTGGATACTCCTCCAGATTTTTAACGAGGGCAGAAATGCCTTGTACGATGATCCGTATGAACATAGTAAAAGGACTTGGACCGGTTCTTCAGATAGCAGAAGGCTGGACAGTTAATTTACCGGATGAAGTATCGGATAAGCTTTGGAAGAGAACTGATTACACATGGCCATGTACCTGGTTCGCACCAAGAACAACGGGCGAAGGTGCATTTGCAACGGCTTATGATGTCATGAATAACTGGGGAGCTAATCATGGGGCAATCAGTTACGGACATATTGGCGCGGATCTGATTACGCTTTGTTCGATTCTCCGTATTCCGGTATGTATGCATAATGTAGAGAAAAAAGATATTTTCAGACCTGCGGTATGGAATGCATTCGGAATGGATAAGGAAGGCCAGGACTTCAGAGCATGTCAGGCATACGGACCTATGTACAAGATGATTCGATAAATAGGGAGCAGTGCCATGGAAAAAGAAAAGAGAGTGCTTGCTTTTGATTATGGCGCAAGCAGCGGCAGAGCAATTGTCGGTAAATTTGATGGAAAAAGCATTGTGTTAGAAGAGATTCACCGGTTCGCAAATGAACCGGTGAATGTTAAAGGAACCATGTACTGGGATATTTTACGCTTATACCATGAATTAAAACAGGGTCTGCTAAAAGCAAAACATTGCGGAGGCGTAGACAGTATTGGAATCGATACCTGGGGAGTAGATTTTGGACTCTTAGATGCAAAAGGCTGTCTTCTTGGGAATCCGGTTCATTACAGAGACGGAAGAACGGAAGGCATGCTGGAGGAAAGTTTCCGGTTGATTGATAAAGACATTTTTTATAAGATTACAGGAAACCAGTTCATGGAGATTAATACCGCATTCCAATTATTATCTATTGTACAAAAACAACCAGAACTTCTGGAACGGATTGATAAGATGCTTTTGACACCGGATCTGTTGAATTATTTTCTGACAGGCATCCAGAAAGCGGAAAGTTCCATTGCATCTACGACGCAGCTTATGAATATGAAGGAATGCAGTTGGTCAAAACAGGTAATT
>JAEWWQ010000307.1 GCA_023458855.1 Bacillota bacterium | reverse complement strand
CCAGCCGATATTACAAATCTTTCCGGAACTTATGAATACGGTGTTGGCGGGGAAGCTCCCGGAGCAGGATATTTCTTCCGTACAAGTGACAGAAAAGCACCGCATAATGCTTATATCAGTGCGAGTGGAATCGTAAATGCATGCAATCAGCTGGGATATCCGCTGACAGTCCGCAATGGATATTATAATGCAAAACATTTTACTTTTGCAGAGGGTGTTAATACACTGGCACAGTATGCAAATGCAGCAACTGCAAACAGTATTGATTTATCCAATATTTTTTCTTACACAAGAAGTGCATTCACTTATAATGCTGCAGATGGCTTATATTATAAGACGATTCATGGAAAAGCACAGATAGATGGAAATAACGGACAGCAGCTCGCGTTTGCCAATGTCATTGTACAGAACACTAATTGGGCAGCCCTTGATCAAAAGGGATATCTGACATTCCAGAACTATGACAACACATCGGATGGATATTATTTTACAAAAGGAAAATGTATCCATGTGTATTGGCGTAAACTAGCAGACTATTCTCCAACACAGTACTTTGATGAAAATGGCAATGAGATTCAGATGAATGAAGGAAAGACATATATTGCCATTGCCCAGAAAGGCAAAAATGTTGCATTTCAATAGCATTTTAAAATAAAAAGTAATTTTGTGTTGACAAGAAGAAAAGTTAGGTATAAAGTAGACACATAATAAAACAAACCGTTGAGAAAGAGTAGTAGGCTATAGAATCTATTTCAGAGAGTTGCAGGTGGTGGGATTGCAACATAGTGAATATAATTTGTATATGGATACAAATATTGCTGAATGGACTTTTGAGGGCAGCCTGAAATTAGAGTTGAGATGATTCCCATCTTAATAATTGAGAGTAGGCGTTGTCGGGAACCGTACCCGTTATCATTACGGCATGTATGATAGTACGTGAAAGAAGTGGACAGATGTCAATTTGAGTGGTACCGCGATAATATAATAATATTACCGCCTCAAGCAATAAGCTTGAGGCGGTTTTTTACGCGAGCAGCGAGCCACACACTCACTCTTCACAAGTACAAAATGGCAGAATAAAAAAAACCAAATGAAAGAGGAGAAAAGACATGAAAAGGAAAGTATTAGCAATGGTATTAGCAACAGCAATGGTGGCAACAATGGTAACAGGATGTGGAAGCAGTACAGGAAAGAGTGCAGGCACCACAACAGAAGTAAGTACAGAACAGGCAGCCACAACAGAAGCAGCAACAGAAAATACAGCCGAAGCGGTAACAGATGTTGCAACTGTTGACGGGGAATTTACAATAGGTATTTCACAATTTGCAGAGCATGGCTCTCTGGATAATTGTAAAGAAGGTTTTCTGGCGGGGCTTGCGGAAGCAGGTATTGTTGAGGGTAAAAACTTAACGGTAAATTTTGACAATGCACAGGCAGACACAGGAACAGCAGCAACAATCGCGGATAATTTTGTTTCTCAGAAAGTTGATATGATATGTGCAATTGCCACACCAAGTGCTATGGCAGCGTATAATTCAACTATGAATACAGATATTCCAGTGGTATATACCGCGATTTCCGATCCGGTCGGTGCGGGAATTGCAAATGAAGATGCTTCCAGCGTTGGGAATATTACAGGTACCTCAGATGCACTTCCGGTGACCAGCCAATTAGAAATGATTCGTGCCATGTTGCCTGATGCGAAGTCAATTGGTATCTTATATACAACAAGCGAAGCAAATTCAGTAAGTACAATCGAGGCGTATAAGACAGCAGCACCGGACTATGGATTTGAAATTGTGTCCACAGGTATTAATACAATTGCGGATGTGCCAATGGCAGCGGCAGATATGGCAAGTAAGGTGGATTGCATTTCAAACTTAACGGATAATACAGTTGTATCTGCATTGCAGACGGTTTTGGAAGAAGCGAACAAGAAGAATATTCCGGTATTCGGAAGTGAAGTGGAACAGGTGAAAAATGGATGCGTAGCTTCTATGGGGATTGATTATACCGAACTTGGAAAACAAACCGGAGCAATGGCAGCTAAAATCTTACTTGGAGAAGCTGCTGCGCAGGATATGCCCTATGAGATTATTTCAGAAGCAAGCCTTTATGTAAATACGGCGGCTGCTGAAAAAATTGGCATGGCATTAGATGATGCATATATCGCAGATGCAAAAGAAACATTTAATGAAATCGTAGTGGAGTAAGCTGCTGATAAGAAGAATTTATAGAGGATTTACTATATGGCTTTTTTGCTGAATGAAATTGTTCCTTGGGGAAGAAATTTGGGTGAATATAGGAGAATGTTCGCATTAACAGATGTAGATATGAAATTAAAGATTTTTTCTATTTGTGATTTAGATGGTAACAGTACAGAATTTACGAAACGGATAATAGATTATTTTGATAAGTTAAATAAAATTATAATTACGAAATCGGAATATCAGTTTCAAAAGGGTGAAAATGAAATGTTGATAATAAAATAATACTGTGATAAAGATTTGGAGGAAAATCACATGGCCTTAGTATTAAGTGTTTTTGAACAAGGACTGATATATGCAATTATGGCACTAGGTATGTACATCACATATAAAATCTTAGATTTTCCGGATATGACCGTGGATGGCAGCTTCCCAATGGGGGCTGCCATTACGGCTGTTTTGATTTCTAAGGGAATGAATCCTCTTCTGACATTACCTGTCTGCTTTCTTGCGGGAGCTTTTGTGGGGATACTCACGGGATTGATACACGTGAAATTAAAGGTCCGGGATTTATTATCAGGTATTATCATGATGACTGCTTTATATTCGGTGAATCTGGCAGTAGCCGGTCGTGCAAATGTACCTATTTATAATATGCAGACAATTTTCGATAACAATTTCATTAATGGAATCATTCCGGAATCTCTGACTTCCTTTAAAACATTGATAGTAATTGTAATGATCACAATTACTGCAAAATTAATACTGGATGCCTATATGGCAACTAAATCAGGATTTTTGTTAAGGGCAGTTGGGGATAATGATACATTAGTGACATCACTGGGAGTAGACAAAGGAAGTGTTAAAATTGTCGGACTTGCGATTGCAAATGGATTTGTTGCGTTAAGTGGATGCATTTTTGCGCAGCAGCAACGATTTTTTGACATATCTATCGGTACAGGAACAGCAGTGATTGGACTCGCCAGTGTAATTATAGGAACCAGCCTTTTAAAAAAAGTATCTTTTCTAAAAATCACGACAAGTGTAGTAATAGGTTCACTTATTTATAAAGCATGCGTTGCACTTGCCGTTAGAATGGGGCTCCCGTCAAGCTACTTAAAGTTTATTACGGCAGCACTGTTCTTATTGATACTGGTGTTTGGTATGGATAGGAAAACGAAGCTAAAAAGTGCGCAAATAAGAAATAGAAAGCAGGAGGGATAGATAATGATTGAATTGAAGAATATCAATAAATATTATAATCCCGGCTCTGTGAATGAACTTTGTCTTTTTGATAATTTTAATCTGACAGTAAACAGTGGTGAATTTGTTTCTGTTGTTGGCAGCAATGGTTCCGGAAAGACGTCTATGCTGAATATTATCTGTGGAAGCATTCCAATCGACAGTGGAAATATTCTTGTGAATGGCATTGATATTACTGCCAAAAAAGATTATCTGCGCCATAAGAAAATAGGACGTGTATTTCAGGATCCATCCAAAGGAACCTGTCCAAGTATGAATATTCTGGAAAATATGTCGATTGCAGACAATAAGGGGAGACCTTTTAACCTTGGCAGTGGTACTAATAAATCTAAAATTGAATATTACAGAGAATTATTGAGACCTTTGAATCTTGGGTTGGAAGATAAGATGTATACACAGGTAGGATCATTATCAGGCGGACAGAGACAGGCTTTGTCTTTATTAATGTCTACCATGACACCAATTGAATTCCTGATATTAGATGAACACACTGCAGCCTTGGATCCAAAGACAGCAGAAATTATCATGCAATTGACAAACAAAATAGTGACGGAAAAAAAATTAACTACAATTATGGTGACCCATAATCTTCGTTATGCTGTTGAATATGGCGACAGACTCATTATGATGCACGAAGGAAGTGTGATCATGGATAAAGTCGGTGAAGAAAAGAAGAAAGTACAGACTGAAGAAATCATGCGTATATTTAATAAAATCAGCGTTGAGTGCGGAAACTGAAGCAAGCTTGCATTTGCCTCGTTGCTCGAATAAACAAGATGAATTAAAAGAACTACCAGTTGATCACAGCCCTGGTAGTTCTTTTAATCTATAGGAATTTCCTTAGATACTGCAAGGCGTTTTTTGTGAGCGAAGGTCACAGAAAATCCGAGTTTTTCATGCGCGAAATGATACATTGTATTATTTCTGTGCATTATTTGTTGCTATGAAGTCGTAAGCCACCATATTTAGTAGTTCCCATCAAACTTTTCTTCACAGTATTTGCAGCGATAACTTTCTTTTTCTTCATCAGTAAGGACAAAGATATGCGGAAGCCCTTGCTCTATGGAAGTAATACAGCGTGGATTTTTGCATTTTATGACATTTCTGATTTCTTTAGGGAGCACCAGTATTTTTTTGTCCACAATTTCACCGTTTTTTATCACATTAACAGTGATGTTATGATCGATAAATCCTAAGATGTCAAGATTTAACATATTGATATCACATTCTACTTTTAAGATATCTTTTTTTCCCATTTTTCTGCTCTTTGCATTTTTAATGATAGCGACAGTGCAGTCCAACTGATCTAATTGCAAGTGTTTGTAAATAGATAAACTCTTACCGGCCTTGATATGGTCCAAAACAAAACCTTCTTCAATTTTTCCTACATTTAACATATGAATTACCATTTGTTCTCAATTTACTGTATGAGAAGCTTGTCCTTTCTTAAAATTAAACCAATTCCAATAATGTAAGAATAAGTGCCATACGAACATAGACGCCATATTGCACTTGCCGGAAATAGACTGCGCGTGGATCCTCGTCTACTTCGACAGAAATTTCGTTTACTCTTGGGAGTGGATGTAATACAAGCATATCTTTTTTTGCAAGTTCCATTTTTTCTTTATCCAGAATATAGAAGTCTTTTAATCTGACGTAATCTTCTTCATTGAAGAAACGTTCTTTTTGCACACGTGTCATATAGAGCAGATCCAACTGTTCCATGCTGTCTTCCAAACGAATTACTTCTTCAAAAGGGATATTATTTTTACGTAGTACATCTTCCCTGATATAATCAGGAATTTTTAGTTCTTCTGGTGATATAAAGATAAATTTAATATCTGGATAGCGGATGAGGGCATTGATCAAAGAATGGACAGTGCGACCAAACTTCAGATCTCCGCATAAACCAATGGTAAAGTTACCAAGACGACCTTTTAGAGAGCGGATAGTAAGCAGGTCGGTAAGTGTCTGCGTCGGGTGCTGATGCCCACCATCACCGGCATTGATTACCGGAATACGTGATTTGGTTGAAGCGACCATCGGAGCGCCTTCTTTTGGATGGCGCATTGCACAGATGTCTGCATAACAGGAAATCATACGAATCGTATCAGACACACTTTCCCCTTTGGTGGCGGAAGAACTGGCCGCGTCAGAGA
>JAEWWQ010000306.1 GCA_023458855.1 Bacillota bacterium | reverse complement strand
AATTTCTGCTGCCAATACCGGTTCGAGCCATGTAATCTTTTCCCTTGTCCTCGCTTCAGGCGGAAACTGAAAAGGTGAATCCACTCTTTTTATGCTGTCAAATTCTGTCTCAAGTACTTTTCTATCTTTTTCACTCATGCCGGTACCGGCACGCCCGGTATAAATAAGCTCTTCACCTTCGTAGACACCAAGCAGGAGTGAACTTATTCCGCTTGCTTTTTTATCAGAGCGTGTATATCCTCCAATCACAAATTCCTGCCTTTTCCCGCATTTTAATTTGATCCAGTCACCGTTTCTGGTTCCACTGTAGATGGAGTCAGCTTTTTTACCTATGATCCCCTCCATACCAGTCTCACAGGCAGCAGCAAAACTTTCTTTACCTTTTCCTCTTATATAACGGCTGTAGTAAAGACTTTTGGGAGCATCCTTCATCAAAGTCTCAAGAATTTCTTTTCTGTCAATCAAGCTATGGCCTCGAAGGTCAACACCATCCAGAGCAAGAAGATCAAAAACAATATATGTCAATTTCTGTGACTTGGAATCTTTCATATAATGTTGTAATGCTTGAAAATCTGTTTTTCCCGATGGGTCCGTGATTACCATTTCCCCGTCTAATACCATAGCCCTTCCCCCAGCCCAGTCAATAAGGGAAAGCGCAATGTCAGAAAAACGCTTCTGATAATCATTGCCGTTCCTTGTTATAAGTTGAACACTGTTTCCCTCCACAAATCCTATGATTCTGTAACCATCATATTTCATCTCATAGATCCAATCTTCTCCCTCAGGAATCTTATTTACTAATTCAGCAAGCTGTACAGTAACCTTATTAAAAGGATTTTTGGTGATTTTTTTCTCTTCTCCTTTTTCGATTTCTTCCATCGTACGTCCGGTTCTGATACTTGTGGTAAATTCTGAAATTCCGGCAGAAGTTTTGGCATACTCATCTTTTTCTTTCAACAATAGCCAGTTAGCCTTTGTCTCACCAGGTTTTCCTTTCAGACGAATCAATGCCCATTTTCCTTTCATTCGTCTTCCTTTCAAAACAAACTTCAGCTCACCTCTATGAAGTCCTTCCTCCACATTTCCATGCGGTTCCCACACACCTTCATCCCAAAGCATGACTGACCCGCCGCCGTATTCTCCCTTGGGGATCGTCCCTTCAAAGTTTCTATAGGGAAGCGGGTGATCTTCTACCTGTACGGCCAGCCTTTTGTCATGCGTATCATAGGAGGGTCCCTTGGGGACGGCCCAGCTCAAAAGAACTCCCGCCCATTCCAGTCGGAAGTCATAGTGCTCTCTTCGTGCCATATGATGCTGTACTACAAAACTCAAACTTTCTTCATTATCTGCTGTTCTGCCTTCCGGCTCCAATGTTTTTTCAAAATGTCTTTTTTCGTTATACTCGCTCAGCTTCGAATCCATACTTATGCCGGTTCCCTGTCTTTTTTCGCTTTTTCGACACTTGCTCTGAGTGCTTCCATAAGATCAATTACTTTTACGGCTCCGTCAGGTTCTGCTGCAACAATCTCCTTACCAGATATCTTTGTTTCGATCAACTCACGAAGTCTTGACTGATATTCATCTTTATATTTGGATGGTTCAAATGGTGTATCCATGGAATTAATCAGCGTTTTTGCCATGTTTAACTCCTGTTCGGATACTTCCGGCTTCGTATATGGCTTTTGAAGTTCTTTTATTTCATCGGCATAAAACATCGTGGAAATAAGAATACCATCCTCACGGGGAATAATTGCCATTAAGGTATCCTTTGTTCCTATCACTGTTTTTCCTATTGCGATTTTTTGTTCTTTCATCAATGCGGCGCGAAGTAACTCAAATGCTTTTTCTCCACCCGGTTCAGGCACCGCCTGATAAGTCTTTTCATAGTAAACTGGAGAAATCTGGTTCAATTGGGCAAAGTGCAGGATCTGAATGGATTTTTCTTTTTCCGTTTTGATTTTTTCAATCTCCTCATCTGTAATAACAACATATTTTTCCTTATCATATTCGTATCCTTTTACAATATCTTTTGAGGAAACCTCCTTGCCGCAGTGAGCACATATCTTCTTGTATCGGATACGGCTATTGTCTTCCTTATGCAATTGATTGAAATGTATATCATTGTCCTGTGTGGCTGTTAACATAGCAATCGGGATTGCTACCATACCAAAAGTAATAACTGATTTACGTGATACCATAATGTAAACACCTCCACAGGTTATTATTTCCAACTGCTTTATAAGTATTCGTGATCTTAGACCGCTCATTCGAAAAGTGTCACCTGTCTGATAAGGTCATTCATTGCGTTACAACACTCAAAAATATGATCAGGGTCTGCTTCATTATAGTCAGTATTTGTCTTTCCATTCTTTTGCATTTTCGATTGTAGAAGATAATGCTGTTACCTCTTTGCATAATTCAATAAACTGCTTTGCAACAGTAGTTAAATATTTGTTTTTATGCCATACGATATAATGCTGGCGGCTTAATTCCATATCAGCGATCTCATGTGTTTTTACCACGCCGTCTTCGATATCTTTATTCACTAAGATCTTTGGCAAAAAAGAAATTCCAATTCCCAAATGAACTGCTTTTACAATTGCCTGTGTGCTTGTACTTTCCCAACTTGGATGAAGCGTTATGCCTCTTACAGAAAACGCATCATCAAGATATGTTCTAACCCCACTTCCTTTTTCTCTTAACAACATAGGATATTTAATTAAATCTTCTAATTTCAATTCTTTCTCACATAACAGCGGGTGAACCGGAGGCGTAATTAATAGTAACTGGTCCCTGTTAAAAGGTTCCGCATGCAACTCTAATTCTTCTACACTTCCTTCTATCAAAGCAATATCGATCTGATTATCCAATAATAATACTTGCAGAGCATTACCATTTGCTATCTTTACTTGTATTTTTATATTGGGATTCTTATTTTGAAATATACTAACAATCTGCGGCAATAAAAAATTACCTATTGAAACACTGGAGCCTATCCGCAAAACTCCAAATTTATCCCAATTTTGCATTTCCTTTTCCATATCATTGAAAGCTTCTACAATATGCAATGCCTGTGCATAGAACTGCTTTCCACTCTCGGTAACGGACAGTCTTCTATTCATACGTTCAAACAGGCAGACTCCATAATGTCTTTCTATCTCTTGAATGGCCCGCGATACTGCTGGCTGGGTCATATGCAGTATTTCTGCTGCCTGGGTGATATTCTGCATTTTATATACTTGTATAAATATCTTCATATGCTTAATTGTCATTTGCTTTCTCCATTATGCGGTTTTTGGTATGTATTTAATAAATTTATAGCATTTTACATATTATATTACAAGAGTTATGATGGTGTTACAGGAGGAATATTTATGGAAAACAATATAAAAGAACAAAATTCTCAAAAAAATTTGCTTAAGCTATTTTTTAGTACCCTTTATATCAGTACTTTTACCTTCGGTGGTGGATTTGTTATTATTACTTTTATGAAACGAAAGTTTGTTGATGAACTTCACTGGATAGAGG
>JAEWWQ010000305.1 GCA_023458855.1 Bacillota bacterium | reverse complement strand
GGGTGTATGCAAGAATAAGCAGTGTCTGTTTCCGCATCCTTGTAAGAATCTTAAAGTCGACCATAAGGATTATCTTGGGCTTTTAAGACAATTAAGGGAGATTCCAAAAGTCAAAAAAGTATTTATTCGTTCCGGAATCCGATTTGACTATTTGCTTGAGGATTCGGATGACACTTTTTTCAGGGAGTTGGTAGAACATCATGTAAGCGGTCAGCTAAAAGTGGCTCCGGAACACATCTCAGATGCGGTATTGTGCAGGATGGGAAAACCAGAAAATGCAGTATATAAAAAGTTTGTTGATAAATATCAGAAATTGAACCGGCAAATGGATAAAAAACAATTTTTAGTACCTTATTTAATGTCGTCCCATCCGGGTTCAACGATGAAAGAAGCTGTAGAGCTTGCAGAATACCTAAGAGATCTTGGCTATATGCCGGAACAGGTCCAGGATTTCTATCCTACACCATCTACTATGTCTACTGTGATGTATTATACAGGTGTGGATCCCAGAGATATGAAGGAAGTCTACGTACCTAAAAATCCGCATGAAAAAGCGATGCAGAGGGCCCTGATCCAATATCGGAATCCCAAGAACTATGATTTGGTAATAGAAGCCCTGAAAAGTGCCGGAAGAGAAGATTTGATCGGCTTTGATAAGCATTGTCTGGTAAGGCCCAGAAAAATGACATTTGAAAACAAAAAAGTTATGGCAAAAGACAATACCGCATCAAAAAAAGGTAAAAGTACAAAAAGAAGTGCAATTCGAAACATTCATAAGAAAAAATAAGGAATTAGAACCGTGACAGGAAAAAGGTGAATTTTGTGGTCGGTGAAATGACAGAGAGGGGAAGAAAAGTGAATATCGTAATTATTACAGGAGCATCATCCGGTTTGGGCCGGGAATTTGCAAAGCAAATTGACAGTAATCTTGGAGCCGGTATTGATCAGATATGGCTCATTGCAAGAAGGATAGAACGATTAGAAGAATTATCAAAAAGCTTGCGTAAAAAAACAAGAATCATAAAAATGGACATTACAAATGAATTGTATATGCAGCAATTCAGAGAAATGCTTACCGCAGAAAAACCAGTTGTAAAGATGCTGATCAATTGTGCAGGATTTGGTTTGCTTGGACACTTTAGTAATAATTCGCTGGACGAGCAGCTGGGGATGCTGGATGTGAATTGTACAGCCTTGACGAAGATGACCTATTATGTTATTCCGTATATGAAGAGAAACAGTCGTATGATTCAGCTGGCATCCAGTGCCGCATTCTTGCCACAGCCTAATTTTGCAGTATATGCAGCCACCAAATCATATGTATTGAGCTTTTCCTATGCATTGGGCGAGGAATTGCGGGAAAAGGGAATTGTAGTAACGGCAGTATGTCCGGGTCCGATAAAAACGGAATTTTTTGATATTGCTGAAAGATACGGCGGTAATTTAGCAGTAAAGAAATTAACGATGGTAGAAGCTCCGGGAGTTGTCAGGGCTGCATTAAAAGCATCTGCAAAGAGGAAAAGCATATCAGTATATAGTCCGCTTATAAAATCATTTCATATGATTACCAGAATTTTGCCGGTGAAGCTGGTGTTAATGATACTGAGAACAATTAAATAGAAGAAGAAATCTATTGAAAGAAAGGCAGAAAATACGTAAACGGATGAAAATTACAAAAGGAAATTATGGTTATTTAAAGTCACAGAAAAGAAAAACAATTATAAAAACAATAGGATTATTTTCGATATCAGGAGCAATCTTTCTGACTGGATATCTGACAGCGCATACGAAGGCAAATCTGTTAACCGTTATTGCTGTACTGGGAATGCTTCCTGCAAGTAAAAGTGCAGTGGAAATGATCCTGTTCTTAAGACAGAAGGAATGTTCCTATGAGGGGATACAAAAAATCATTCCGCATATGAATAGGATACCCTGTGCTTATGAACTGGTATTGACCTCCTATGAGAAGAATTTTCCGATAACAGCAATTGCTGTTATGGAAAACTCGATCTATGGGTATTCGGAAGATGATAAATGTGATATTCCAGCAGCTGAAAAGCATATCCTGGAAATATTAAAGCAAAATGGATTGAAACCGACAATTAAGATTTTTAAGGAATTAGAACCATTCATAAACCGATTGGATGCGCTACAGGGAACCGAAAATCAGACGGTAGAAAAAGAGATTGCAATATTGGATGTCATAAAAGCAATCGCAATCTAAATAAAAGACTTGTATTTAAACGAAACAAGGAGTTCACATATGAGGGAAGAAATAATTGCTTCCAATGAAGCAGGACAACGTCTGGATAAGTATTTGAAAAAATATCTGCATGCAGCACCGGGAAGCTTTATTTATAAGATGCTCCGGAAAAAAAATATTACCTTGAACAAGAAAAAAGCAGATGGTACAGAAAAATTAGGAATCGGAGATCGCATTGTATTTTTTTTATCTGATGAGACACTTACAAAATTTCATGGAACATATGAAAATCTTGCTCATACACAGGAAGCAGATAATTATGAAAAAGCATATTATCTGTTAAAGAATCGTTTTGCTATTATTTACGAGGATGAGAATATTCTGCTTATTAATAAATCGGCAGGTGTATTATCGCAGAAAGCGAAAGAGACAGATATCTCATTGAACGAAGCCCTGATCGGATACTTACTTATTGCAAATGCGATAGATATAAAAATTTTACAGACATTCAAACCATCCGTATGCAATCGTCTTGACCGAAATACAAGCGGACTTATTATCTGCGGGAAGTCACTTTCAGGGTTACAGACAATGAGTACCTTGTTAAGAGAACGTACTATGCACAAATATTATCATTGTATTGTGGATGGTGTTATGACAACCGAAAGCCATCTGACAGGTTACATCAGTAAGAATGAAATAACAAATAAGGTTACCATATATCAGGAAAAAATGCCTGACAGCGAACCTATAATCACAAATTATAAGCCGTTAGAGAATAACAATAAGGTCACACTTTTAGAAGTAGAGCTGGTGACTGGAAAGACGCACCAGATAAGGGCACATCTTGCATCCATAGGCTATCCAATCGTAGGAGATTACAAGTACGGCAGGAAAGGGATTAATGATATTTATAAAGAAAAATTCCTTGTGAAGCATCAATTATTGCATGCTTACCGAATTGAATTTCCGGAAATAAAAGATGTGTGCTGTAATTTATCCAATCAAGTATTTTATGCAGACCAGCCTGTTATTTTTCAAAAAATAATGGAGGATTGCAAATAGATGGGAACATGGAATTCGAGAGGTTTACGTGGTTCAACGCTGGAAGATCTGATCAATCGTACAAATGAAAAGTATCAGGAACATGGTCTTGCGCTGATTCAAAAAATACCGACGCCAATTACCCCTATCAGGATAGAGAAAGAAACAAGACATATCACACTTGCCTATTTTGATCAAAAAAGTACAGTCGATTATATTGGAGCAGTACAGGGAATTCCGGTTTGTTTTGATGCAAAGGAATGCGCAACAGATACTTTTTCTTTACAAAATATTCATGAACATCAGGTAATGTTCATGGAGCAATTTGAGCAACAAAATGGGGTTGCTTTTTTTATCATTTATTATACGGCAAGGAATCTGTTTTATTATTTGCCATATCGAAGATTACGGGAACTCTGGAATCGTGCTGAGGAAGGCGGCAGGAAAAGTTTCCGCTTTGATGAATTAGAAGAAATTTTTATTTTACCGAAAAAATCCGGTATTCTGGTCCCGTTTTTGGATATGATTCAATTAGACCTTGAAAAAAGAGATAACTTAATATAGTTGACAAGCGGATGAGTTTTTTGTATACTATCAATAATTTGATATGGTAGCATGCTACCACGATAACACGTTACTATAGTAAAGCGTACATATATTTACAATAAGTGAGGAAATTATGAGCAAAAAATTAGTACATACACCAGAAGGCGTCCGCGATATTTACGGAGAGGAATATGCAAAAAAATTAAAGGTTCAGAATTTAATACATGACAGAATCAAAGCATATGGGTTTCAGGATATACAGACTCCTACATTTGAGTTTTTTGATGTTTTTTCAAGCAAGATTGGTACCGTAGCGTCTAAAGAATTATATAAATTTTTTGATAAAGAGGGAAATACACTGGTATTACGACCTGATTTCACGCCTTCCATAGCAAGATGTGCCGCAAAATATTTTATGGATGAAGATATTCCGATTCGTTTTAGTTATGTAGGAAATACTTTTGTTAATACCAGCAATTTACAGGGAAAATTAAAAGAAGTAACAGAAATGGGCGCAGAACTGGTTGGGGACGATTCTATTGAAGCAGATGCGGAGATGATCAGTCTTGTTATCGAATTGTTGATAAGCACTGGTTTAAAAGAATTTCAGGTAAGTATCGGACAAGTCGAATTCTTCAAGGGATTATGTGAAGAAGCTGGCATTGAGGAAGAAATGGAATTGAGTTTAAGAGACTTGATTTCTAATAAGAACTATTTTGGTGCAGAGGAATTATTAAAAAATCAAAATATAAAAGAGTCCTATATTGATGTAATCTTAAAGGTAACAGACATGTTTGGCTCCATAGATGCATTACTGGAGGCAAAAAAACTGGTTCATAATGAACGTTCTCTGAAAGCAATCGAAAGATTGAAAAAAGTATATGAAATTCTGGCCCTGTATGATGTTGAAGGATACGTGTCCTTTGATCTTGGGATGCTTAGTAAATATAATTATTATACTGGAATTATTTTCAAAGGATATACCTATGGTGTTGGAGATGCCATAGTAAAAGGCGGCCGCTATGACAATCTGCTGAATCAGTTTGGTAAGCAGTCAGCTGCCGTTGGTTTTATGGTTGTCATTGATGATCTGATGGCTGCCATATCAAGTCAGAAAATCGATATGGAGATTGAAAAAGATGATACTTTAATTTTATATGAAGAATGCTTTATGAAAAATGCAATTGCCCTCGCAAAGAAATTACGTTCAAAACAACAAAATGTCGAATTAATACAGATAAAAGAAAATAAAAAGGCAGAGACCTATGTTGAGTTTGCAAAAAGAAACAGGGTTGGAAGAATTATCTGTATACAGAGAGAGGAATCTTTGAAAATTACGGAGCTGAAAACCGGAAAAGTACAGAACATGGCGTTTGATGCAGCAATGGGAGGTCAATTATAGGTATGAATGAAAAGATACGATATTTAACCTTTGCCCTGGGCAAAGGCAGATTAGCGAAAAATACAATGGAACTATTTGAAAAAGTCGGAATCACTTGCGAAGAAATGAAGGATAAAGATTCACGTAAATTAATTTTTGTAAATGAAGAATTAAAATTAAAGTTTTTTCTTGCAAAAGGGCCGGATGTTCCGACCTACGTAGAGTATGGTGCGGCGGATATAGGTGTTGTCGGAAAGGATACCATACTGGAGGAAAACAGGAGAGTTTATGAGGTATTAGATCTTGGATATGGGAAATGCCGGATGTGCGTATGCGGTCCCGCAAAAGCAAAGGAGCTGTTACAGCATCACGAAATGATTCGCGTGACCAGTAAATACCCTAATATTGCAAAAGATTATTTCTATAATAAGAAACATCAGACCGTAGACATTATTAAACTAAATGGTTCTGTAGAATTAGGACCAATTGTCGGATTAGGTGATGTTATTGTCGATATTGTGGAAACAGGATCAACACTAAAGGAAAACGGACTTGAAGTCTTAGAAGAAATTTGTCCGTTATCTGCAAGAATGATTGTCAATCAGGTTAGCATGAAGATGGAAGCGGAGAGAATTAAAAAAATAATTGAAGATTAAAAAAATATTTGTAGTGTTGTATTATGTATGTTTTGCACCAGAAGAGGAGAGAACGGTATGAACATTGTCGCACTGACAGAGGAATCCAAAAATAACTTATTAGAGAGTCTGTTGAAAAGAAGCCCGAATAATTATGGGCAGTATGAAAAAATCGTGGCTGATATTATCGAAGAGGTAAGAACGAACAAGGATGAAGCAGTCTTTGCCTATACAAAAAAATTTGATGGTTTTGATGAAAATGTGAATAATATGAAAGTAACAGATGCGGAAATCAAAGAAGCATTTGATACTTTAGAGCCGGAATTTATTACAATCATGAAAAAAGCAGCAGAAAATATCCGTACTTATCATCAACATCAGATACGTAACAGCTGGTTTGAATCAAAGGAAGACGGAACCATATTAGGACAAAAAGTCACACCATTGTCAACGGTCGGTATCTATGTGCCGGGCGGAAAGGCTGTTTATCCCTCATCTGCCTTAATGTGTGCAGTTACCGCAAAAGTAGCTGGGGTAGATAAAATTGTTATGACGACACCTTGTAATGCGGAAGGCAAAGTGAATCCGGGCGTATTGGCGGCTGCCAAGATTGCAGGTGTAGATGAGATTTATAAAGTCGGCGGGGCACAGGCAATTGCGGCTTTGGCATTTGGAACGGAATCCATTCCAAAAGTAGATAAAATAGTAGGACCTGGAAATATCTTTGTTGCATTAGCTAAAAAAGCAGTGTATGGTTATGTTAGTATAGATTCCATTGCGGGTCCCAGTGAAATTGTAGTTCTTGCAGATGAAACCGCAAATCCAAGATACGTAGCTGCAGATTTATTATCCCAGGCTGAGCATGATGAACTGGCGTCCGGAATATTGATTACTACAAGTAAAGAATTGGCAGATAAAGTATCCGCTGAGATTGAAGATTTTTTAAAGGAATTGCCAAGAGCACAGATAATCAGAAAGTCTTTGGAAAATTACGGTTATATTTTAATTGCTCAGGATATGCAGGAAGCAATTGATACAGCAAATGCAATTGCTTCGGAACATTTGGAGATTCTGACACGAGATCCGTTTGCAGTAATGACTAAGATCAGGAATGCAGGAGCAATCTTCCTTGGGGAATATTCGTCGGAGCCGTTGGGCGATTATTTTGCAGGTCCGAATCATGTATTACCGACCAATGGAACAGCACGTTTTTTTTCACCGCTTAGTGTTGATGATTTTGTTAAGAAATCAAGTATTATCTCATATTCAAGGGAAGCACTTGAAAAGGTACATGAAGAGATTGAATATTTTGCAAAAAAAGAAGAACTGACAGCACATGCAAATTCTATTCATGTCCGATTTGAACAATAAGAAAAACAGGGGAGGAAATAAGCTATGCCAAGAATTGCAGAAGTAAACAGAGATACCAAGGAAACACAAATAGAATTGTCTTTGCAGATTGACGGGACAGGAAAATCAGAAATTGATACCGGTATTGGCTTTTTTGACCATATGCTGGAAGGATTTTCAAAACATGGATTTTTTGATTTAAAAGTAAAAGTAAATGGCGATTTAAACGTGGATGGACATCATACGGTTGAAGATACGGGGATTATTCTGGGAACTGCAATTAAGGAAGCAATCGGCGATAAAAAGGGAATTAAGCGCTTTGGATCGTGTATGCTGCCTATGGATGATGCACTAGCTTTATGTGCTATTGATTTGTGCGGAAGACCGTATCTGGAATTCGACTGTGCATTTACAACCGAAAGGGTAGGATATCTGGACACAGAATTGGTACGCGAATTTTTTTATGCGGTATCTTACACAGCCGGAATGAATCTACATATTAAGATATTGTCAGGTGTCAATAATCATCATATGATTGAAGCAATATTCAAGGCTTTTGCAAAAGCCTTGGATGAAGCAGTTACTATTGATCCCAGAATTACAGATGTATTAAGCACAAAAGGTAGTTTGTAAAGTGATGAAAGAAGAGTTAAAGGGAGCAGAACGAATGAATTATAAAAAATTTATTCCTTGTATGTATCTGTATAAGGGAAATGCAGTGAAATCTCTTGCAGATGAGACTGTAATCAGCATGAATCCTATAGAACTGGCAAAGTTCTATAGTGATAATAATGCGGATGAGATACTAATTTTTGATATGTCGGCAGGGGATGCGGAGCATGAAGAAAATCTTGGAATGATAAAACATATTGCAGATTTGGTTGAAGTACCGCTTATTGGTGCCGGTAATGTAGAACGCATGGAAGATATTAAAAAGTTACTATATGCAGGATGCAAAAAAGCAGTACTGAATCTTTCCAAGCAGTCTAATATTGAGATTATAAAAGAAGTATCTCTGAAATTTGGAAAAGACAAGATTAACGGAGCATTTTCTGATACGGAAACACTTACAGAAAATAAAATTACATTGGAAGAATATGTGTCTGAATTAATTGCAATGGATGAGACTTGTTTGAAAGAGAGCATTTCCATTGTTGCGTGTCCAATGATTGCTTTATTGCCATTGATTTCGTTGGATAAAATGCTTCAGATACTTGCCATTAATGAAATTTCAGGTATCTCAGGAGAACTTGTAAATGATAATGCGAAGGAAATTCATACTTTGAAAAAACTGAGTAAAGAAAACGGGATTGAAGTAAATACATTTGAATCTGCAAAAAAATGGTCTGATTTTAAACTGAATTCGGAAGGCATGATGCCTGTTGTTGTTCAGGATTATAAGACAAACGAAGTGTTGATGGTTGCGTATATGAATGAGGAGGCTTATAACCTTACCATTGAGACCGGAAAGATGACGTATTTCAGCAGAAGCAGAAATGAATTGTGGATCAAGGGTGACACGAGCGGACACTATCAATATGTAAAGTCTTTAACAGCAGATTGCGATTTTGATACTATTTTAGCGAAGGTATCGCAAATCGGAGCTGCCTGCCACACGGGTAACTATTCTTGTTTCTTTAATGAACTGGTAAAAAAAGAATATGATGATACCAATCCTTTGAAGGTGTTTGAAGATGTATTTGCAGTTATTAAAGACCGAAAAGTACATCCGAAAGAGGGGTCCTATACGAATTATCTGTTCGACAAGGGCATTGACAAGATATTAAAAAAGCTGGGTGAAGAGGCGACAGAGATAGTAATAGCTGCCAAAAATCCAAATCCGGATGAGATTAAATATGAGATTTCAGACTTTTTATACCATATGATGGTCTTAATGGTAGAGAAAGGTGTAACATGGGAAGAAATTACAACAGAATTAGCACAAAGATAATTTTTAAGAAGCATAGCCAATTGAAAAGGCCATGCTTCTTTACTTCTATTCAAAAAAATAAATCATAGAATTGTAATAGATACATGCTAAATTTTATGAGCAGTTTACATAAAATAATTATGTAAACTATTTGGGAAAGGAGTATTTATGAGTGAACTTTCATCCGAGCAAAAGTTAAGACTAATCCATGCAATCAGGGAAGAACATAAAAACAATCAATTTTCCATGCAGAATCGGGAAAGAATATTAAATGGTGAAAAAATACGGATACCACAGCAGCCGGAAGCAGATTTTGATAAAACGATGAATGAATCATCTGGAATATCAGCAGGGTCTTTTAAACTTCGGTTTCTGATTGCCATTATTCTGTTTATTGGCTTTATTTTCATCGATTCTCAGGGTATTACTATGAATGGAATTAATGCTTCAAAGATTCAAAGTAGTATTACAGAAGATTTTCAATCAAATATATTTGATTTTATAGATACTATCCCTTATACTTTAGAGAGTATGCAGGAAGAGTAGTACCCAGCAGAAAGATACTAATAGAATGGAGTTATACATGAGTAAATTAGCATTAAGCGATGAAATACTTTTAAAGGTGGAAAAGCCGGCACGATATATAGGGAATGAAATAAATGCGGTCGTAAAAGAAAAAGATAATATTAATGTGCGATTTGCTATGTGTTTTCCGGATATTTATGAGATAGGGATGTCTCATCTCGGAATTCAGATACTATATGATATGCTAAACCAATTTGAAGATGTGTGGTGCGAACGTGTCTATTCACCATGGCTGGATTTGGATGCCATTATGCGTGAGAAGAATATTCCCCTCTTTGCACTAGAGTCTCAGGACCCGATTAAGACTTTTGATTTTTTGGGAATTACCATTCAATATGAAATGTGTTATACAAATATTTTGCAGATTCTTGATTTAAGTCACATTGCGTTACTCGCAGCAGAGAGAACGGAAGAGGATCCAATCGTAATCGGCGGAGGACCGTGTTCTTATAATCCGGAACCGATAGCAGACTTTTTTGATCTGTTTTATATCGGTGAGGGAGAAATTGCCTATCGCGAATTACTTGATAGTTATAAAGAGCATAAGAAATCCGGCGGTTCAAGAATTGAATTTCTTAAGAAGGCGGCTAACATACCGGGAATGTATGTTCCGATGTTTTATGACGTTACCTACCATGTGGATGGTACCATTGAAAGTTTTAAGCCAAATATAGAAGGTATTCCAGCTACAATTACAAAGAACATTGTTATGGATGTAACAGATACTTATTATCCGATGAAACCGGTCGTACCTTATATAAAAATAACTCAGGACAGAGTGGTTCTTGAGATTCAGCGCGGCTGTATCAGAGGATGCAGATTCTGTCAGGCAGGACAATTATATCGTCCGGTCAGAGAACGTAATGTAGAAGTATTGAAAAAATATGCGGTTGAAATGCTGAAGAACACCGGCCATGAAGAAATCTCATTAAGTTCTTTAAGTTCCAGTGATTATTCTCAATTAGAAGAGCTTGTTACCTTTTTAATAAATGAATGCGAAAGAAAAAAGATTAATATTTCGCTTCCTTCTCTGCGAATTGATGCATTTTCCCTGGATGTAATGACAAAAGTCCAGGATGTGAAGAAGAGCAGTCTGACATTTGCACCGGAAGCCGGAAGTCAGAGATTAAGAGATGTAATTAATAAAGGGCTTACAGAAGAAGTAATCCTGGAAGGAGCCACAGAAGCGTTCAAAGGTGGATGGACACGTGTAAAACTATATTTTATGCTGGGACTTCCGACAGAGACAGAAGAAGATATAAAAGGCATCGGAGAACTTTGCAATAAAATTGCGGCAGCTTTTTACGAAACGGTTCCAAAAGAAGAAAGAAAGGGCAAAGTGCAGATTGTTGCAAGTACTTCTTTCTTTATTCCAAAACCATTTACACCATTCCAGTGGGCAAGGATGAATACCAAAGAAGAATTTCTGGAGAAAGCATATCTGACTAAAAATTCTATTATGTCTCAGCTGAATCAGAAAAGTATAAAATACAATTGGCATGAGGCCGACGTCAGTGTATTAGAAGG
>JAEWWQ010000304.1 GCA_023458855.1 Bacillota bacterium | reverse complement strand
TCTGTAAGATATTTCTCCATTTTCAGTCTGCCAATTATTAGTCCCGAAATAATCGCTACTGTTAGTCCGGTTGCAATGTATAAAAGAGCAATTTTCCAGCCAAATAAACCCCAAAGTAAAGCAATAGCTACTTCATTAACCATTGGAGAAGAAATTAGAAATGAAAATGTTACACCCAACGGTACCCCTGCTTCTATAAACCCAATAAATACTGGAACAGCGGAGCAGGAGCAGAAAGGAGTAACAACACCCAGCAGAGCAGCGGCAATATTACCAAAAACCCCTTTTGCTGTTCCTTCTTCACCCAAAAGTTTTCGGGTTCTTTCAGGAGGGAAAAAACTTCTAATAATTGATACGACAAAGGATATACCTATGATCATTAAAAAGATAACAATGATATCAGTGAAGAAAAAGTTTACAGATCCAATATAGCGTTCTGAGTCTAAGAAAGAATCGTTAATATGGAACAAGCCTAAAATAAATCGGATCACTTCCGTAACTATGTAACTTAAGAAATTTACTATCCAATTCATATTGAATCCTCCTCACTGTTACAACATTCCAAACAACTGCAAGTTCCACACTCATTACATTTTTCATAATTCAATACTGGATGCCATGTTTTTGACATTATTAAAACCTCCTTTCCAATTAAGTACTGATTTTCAATTTACTAGACATGTTTTTCAAAATATTTCCGTTATATCAAAATATATTAATGTATATATCAATATATTTTGATATAACGGAAATATAACCCACGCGAAAGGAAAAGTCAACATATAAATCAAAATAATTTGATATTAACATCAAAAATGATTGATTCATTGACTTATAAAAATGCTGTAATGAAGTATATTTAAGATATATAGTTTGAAACCATTTTGATAGTACTACATGTTTTTGGTATTATTTTACACAAACATAACATAGCACACATTGACAAATATCTATATGATTACTATAATAAGGCATATAGATATTTGTCTATATCTAAATTGTAGCGTAAAAGTACCAAAGGAGAATGAGATGATATGGAAGATTACATCCAGTTTGCGTCAATATTTAAGGCACTAGGAGATAGTACAAGGTTAAAAATCATTGAGATGCTTTCCTGCGGAGGATTATGTGCCTGTGATATTTTAGAATCATTTCAGATAACACAGCCAACACTATCCTATCATATGAAGATATTAACGGAATGTGGTCTGGTGAAAAGTCATAAAGAAGGTTCATGGATTCGTTATGGCAATAATACTGAGTTGATAGAAAAAATAAAAGAATACTGGAACATCATTACAACAGAACAGGATGACTGTATCTGTAAAGAAATGAAGGAGGGTAAAAAATGCGAATAATAATTATTGGAGCAGTTGCAGCTGGAACATCAGCAGCGGCAAAAGCACGAAGAAATGACGAAACTGCTGAAATTGTTCTTTATGATAAGGATAGTTTTATTTCTTATTCAGGATGTGGAATGCCATATTATATCGGTGGTGAAGTAGAGGAAGCGGACAAACTTACTCCGAGAGATCCGGCGTTCTTTAAAAGCAAATATAATGTAGATGTAAGAACCTCACATAAAGTACTAAATATAAATCCAGAGACAAAGTCAATGGAGATAAAAAATCTTTTCAGTAATGAAGTTTTTACAGATTATTATGATAAGTTGATACTTGCAACGGGTGCATCTGCTATCATACCTCCCATTGAGGGTGCTTCAGATTCCCATGTATTTACTTTGCGAAACATTGGTGATATGAATCGTATTAAAACATTTATTAATGATGTTCATCCAAAGAAAGCTGTCATTGTAGGCACAGGATTCATAGGTCTTGAAGTTTGTGAGAATCTTAAAAACCTTGGTATTGAAGTTACCCTGGTGGAAAGACTCCCACAGGTTACACCAGGTCTTGATCCGGATATGGCAGCTTATGTAGAAGACCATTTGAAGAAGAATGGTGTTGCCGTATATACTGGCTTGTCTGCTGTTAAAATAGAAGATGGTAAGGTTTTTCTTGAAAATGGAGAAGTCATCGCTGCTGATTTTGTTCTTCTTTCAGTAGGGGTAAAACCAAATACAGAGCTTGCAGTGAGTATGGGAGTGGAACTTGGAGAAACCAAAGCAATAAAAGTAAATAATACTATGATGACCAATCTGCCAGATGTTTATGCTTGTGGTGACTGTATCGAACAATTTCATGTAGTAACCAGAAAGCCAGTGTATCGTCCTATGGGTTCTACCGCAAACAAGACTGGTAGAATCGCAGGAGATGTGATTACAGGTGGCAATTTGTCATTTCGAGGAATTCTTGGAACAGGCATCTTTCAGATTTTTGGAATGACAGTGGCATTGACCGGACTTTCTGAGAAAGAGGCTGTCAGGGAGGGGTATGACGTAGAAGTATGCCATAATATCAAGCCCAATAAACCAGAGTACATGGGTGGTAAGGAAATGGTGATTAAAGGAATAGCAGATAGAGAAAGTGGAAGACTTTTAGGAACCCAGATTGTAGGTTATGAGGGTGTAGATAAAAGAATCGATGTTTTTGTAACGGCTATTACCTATCAGGCAAAAGCAGAGGATTTGTTCCATTTGGATTTGGCATATGCGCCACCATTTTCTACAACAAAAGATCCAGTCATGTATACGGGAATGATTTTAGATAATGCAATGAATCAAGGGAGAAAGCTGATTACAGCAGATACACTTTCTGAGAAGCTAAAGTCTGGTGAAAAAATTCAGATTGTGGATGCAAGGGTAGTAGCACAGTATGAAAAGGACCATGTGGAAACAGCAGTGAATATGCCACATAGTAAACTTAGAGAACAGCTCAAAGATCTTGATTCAAACCTAATGACTGTAACGTACTGCAATAAAGGTGTCACAGGAAATGCAGCGCAAAATATTTTGTTAAACCATGGATTTAAGGAAGTTTATAATTTATCTGGTGGGCATAAGATTTATAGCAAGACGAAGAAATCATTGTAACATATGATTTCTTCATGCATAGAATATGCATATATGCTCATATAAATATTTATGGGGAAGGGGTGAAACCGTGGTTGACATCTTTAAAGCACTGTCAGAGGAGAGCAGGTTAAGAATTCTCACAATATTGATGGAAAGAGAAATGTGTGTCTGTGAGATTGAAGTCTGTTTAAATATGACTCAGTCAAACGCTTCGAGACATCTGACTGTACTTAAAAACTGTGGCATTTTAAAATATTATAAGAAAGCGCAATGGGCATACTATGGAATAAGTAAAAACTTTAAAAAAGATCACAAAGCCCTATGGGAGTATTTACAGCAAAAGTTAGTGGAACTACCAACCTATCAGGAGGATCACGAACAATGCGAAAAATACAAAACCATTGATGTCTGTGCAAATCCCAAAACAACACATTAAAAGGAGAGAAAAGATGAATAAAGAGAAATCATTAGAAATTGGTTTTTTTCAAAAATACTTAACGATATGGGTAGCACTTTGTATGATTACAGGGGTATTGATTGGAAAATTTTTACCATCAATACCTGCATTCTTTAATCAGTTTGAATATGCAAATGTATCGATACCTACCGCAATACTGATCTGGGTTATGATTTATCCAATGATGATGAAGGTGAATTTTGAAAGTGTGAAAAATGTAGGTAAAAATCCAAAAGGATTATATGTAACATGGATTGTAAAC
>JAEWWQ010000303.1 GCA_023458855.1 Bacillota bacterium | reverse complement strand
GTGTTAAGAAGGCGTGCCCATTAAAACAGTGAGGCAATTGGCACAATCCTACTGGAATTTCTGGAAGCGGTTTGCTTATATCTTCAAATATATCACCTACGCACTTTCCACAATAGCACTGTCGTGCGATACCGGTAGTCATATCAATATACAACGACCAGCTTCCTGCATAACAGAAATTAGTTTGGCGAACTCCAAAAATTCTTTTCTTATATTTCCAAAATTCAGAATTAAAAGTAGACCACACGACATCATATTGTTCCATAGAAAGCTTTGATAAATATCCAATATCGTCTGTGCTGTCATCTCTGGCAATGGTAATATGCGGCAAAGCCCCGAATTCCCTAATGGACAAATCCTTTACTTCGTCTAAGAAAGGGATTAGTTCATCACTAGGTGTAATTTCAATACTCGCAGATGCACCCGCATTCCAGATTTTCTTTACATTTTCTATATATGTATTAAGCAAATTCTTTTTCTTAAGCTCAAGATAATGAAATGAACATTTGAATTCTATGTGCTTAAGCAATTTCTTATCCATTGAAAGGAACTTATCAAGTGCAGATGAAATCGTCAAATTAGTTACTATCTCACAAAAATGTCCCTCTTTAACAAGCTCCTTCACATATAAATCTAGATCTTTTGTGAGAAGTGTTTCTCCATCGGCACATAAGTTAATAAACGCAATTCCGCCAATTCGATCCTTTGATAATGCCGCCGCAATCTCTGTTGGTGTATACTTCATTGTAGGTTGAATTCCTTGATAACATTCTTGTCTTTGAGCCAAATAACAATAATGACATCGCAAGTTACAAATCGACATAGGAATTCTAAAAAATATTAATTTTTTTACTTTATCCATATTTATATCCTTCTATAATGTTATTTCCTTTTCTATTTGTGCATAATATTTACAAAATATTGAATTATCATATTTATAACTATTACTCATCATAGTTTTTAAATTAACACTTTTAAAATTCTTCTCATCTACAAATTTTATAAACTCTATGTCTCTCAGCCACCTATAATATGTTCCTGACACTTTTTCACTCAGATTGTCCATGGCTATACAGGGTGTCGACGTAATTAAGGAAAACAGCATTCCATGTAATCTGTCGGTAATTACTACTCTTGCTTCCGAGAACAACTGCAGAATTTCATGAACCGACTTCTCTCTATTTTCTGGGCAGATGGTCCGAACCGAATATGTACTAATATTCTTTATGGAAGTATTCTCTTTTGTTTTCTTAACCAGCCATTCTACGATTTCATCGTTACGACTTTTTTCTATATCGTCTCTAAGGCATAGCAGGACAATATTTTTGCGGATAACCTTCTGTTTTTTTAATGTTTGCACATCACTAGAATACCTCAATGATGTGACGATATCCGGGCTCTCGTAGTAATTGCAGCCATCGGATTCTATTGATTGTCTCAGGAACTGATACGTCATAGGATCTCTTGCAAAGATATGAATTTTCATACATCTGCTTAAAGAGTTTTGCATACGCAACATCTCATTTTTACCAAATTCCGAATCTTCAAAATAAATTGTGTGCGGAAATACAACTATTTTATTTTTATAAAAAATAGTAACTATATTTATGAATATATCTTCCTCATTCTTCCAAAGAGAACCCAGGAAACCGCCACCCGGTAGTACTATTATATCCTGCTCATTGACGCCCCTGGCTATTTCCTTAGTCGCCAGAATACACTCGTTATGCGTAAACTCATAGATATCATCCGGATGACAGAATTTTTCAATAAACAGCTTTTCTGCGTAGGCAATCGCCTGATCCCCCAGATTTCCATGTGTTGGTGTATCAAGTAATACGATCTTCTTTTTTTTCTTATTATTCAGAAAAGAAATATACCGTTTTCCGTGTAATAATCTATATTTATTATATGGATCTATAATTTTTGCTTTTATTATTTTTTTTAAAATTTTAATTATTCTATTCATCAGTCATCAGGTCCCTGTCACTTTATTAACAATATGATTGATATAGAGATACAGCCTTGGTGAGATTTTTAAAATCAGTGCTCTTATTCTTCTTTGCCCTTTTATATATCTGTTTTTCAAAATCTGTATTTTATCTATATTTTTTTTACATCTCACTGCATAGCTCTTATCGTCCCATGATACGATTTTTTTAATTACTGATAGATTGGATAATAAGTATCTGTATTCAGCTGCGTCAATAAGATCTTTATATTCTTTATTTACAAGTTTCAAAACATCTTCATAGGCATCTATAATTGCATACTCTTTCTCAATATCAGTATTTTTCATAATTGAACCAGATCTATGCCTGTAAAAATAAAGAGATTTTTGTAAATATACAACAGTTTCCGCTTTTAAATACAATTGATATGTTGTAAAACAATCTTCATGAATCTTCCCAACCGGATATTCGATATTTCCATTTTTAAATAAATCTGTCCGATACAATTTATTCCACGCTGTAACAAATCCCTTTTTTTCCTCCATGAGAAATTGTTTAAAAGCTTCCTTTCCCGTCATCACTATAATTTCTTCATTTTCGTCGTTCGGAATCTTTATTTTCTCCTCATAAACATCGCTGAACTGACATATTGATACTTGTGCATTTGTTTTCCTGATAACAGCAAGTAGTTCTTCTATCATCGTTTGTTTTATATAATCATCACTGTCTATAAAGCATATGTATTCACCCCCAGCCGCAAGTAAGCCGGTGTTTCTGGCATCGGATAATCCCCCATTCTCTTTATGTATCACTTTTATACGGTTATCTGCTATTTCATAGTTATCACACATTTTCCCACTGTAATCCGTTGAACCATCATCCACAAGTATTATCTCCAACAGCCCATATGTCTGATTTCTTATGCTATCTACACATACTTCTAAAAACTCTTCGACATTATATACCGGTACTACGACTGATACCAGGCCATCTGAATCTCCGCCTCCATTGGCGCAACTACCATTATTCATAAACGCCTCCCAGCTTATGCTCTTATTAATCAGAGCCCTTCCAGCAAGTCCGCAAAATGATTTGCATTATATCTATCCAGAAATTCATCTGTCGCAGTTTGCTTAACGTCCGCTCCCTGTCTCTTCCAAGTTGTAATAATATCTGCAAATTCTTCAGGTGAAGCCGCTCTGTAAAATAATTTATTATTCTTATTATCTTCTATTCCTTCAAAGGCTACATTTGTCCCAATCACAGATGTACCAGATGTCAAAGCATCAACAACCTTGACCTTTACACCGGCACCCAGATGGAGCGGTGCAATAAGCGCCTGACATTTTGCGATTTCTGCAATCGGATCATCTACAAATCCGATTACTTCAAAACAGCCTAAACTTTCGACCCTTTTCTTCATTTCATTACAAAGTCCGCCGCCAATGATCAGATACTGCTTTTTTTCTTTTATAAGAGGTAAAATCTTTCCTATAAAATATTCTAACGCTTCCTTGTTTTCTTCCCGATTCCAGGCTCCATAAAAACAAAACTTATCTTCTATCCTATCTTCTTTATCGTATCTGTAATTTGTATTCTTGAGATAAAAGTTAATAGAAATAGCTCCAATGCCGTATGTTTTTTGTATCAGATCTGAGTCCTTGTCGCTAAATGTAATGATATAC
>JAEWWQ010000302.1 GCA_023458855.1 Bacillota bacterium | reverse complement strand
CCCGAGAATGGCTGTGCGTCCATGCCAGGATTCCCAGGGGTGAAATTAGGTGGTGGGGAAGAAGGCGGCTGATTTCCTCTTCCACGTCTATCAGGATCCACAGGAGGTGGGGGATTAAAAGGCTGTCTGTTCACATTATTTATATTATCATTATCCAATTTATTTATTCCTCTTCTAAATTTATCTCCTAAATTATATTATGGGATTGAAAGAGAAAGTTTAATGTTTTTCCAATTATATTCTATATTTTCTTGACAGAATCTGGGAGAAAGTGTATTGTAAATTTATTGAGCTGAAGAGCAGTTCAAATGATCAGAAAGAAGGAGGTAAAAGTAATGAAGAACTTTAGAAATAACGAAATGCTGAATATAACTGAAAATGGCATATTTGCTGAACATAATTCATTAGAAATTACCTCAGATTTTAGTTTCTGATTGCGGCGGTTTACAGATAAAGTGTAAATAATAAGGCAGTGTAGAGTCCTGGATCACGGTAGTTTCTATCGGGGTCTTTTTTTGTGCAACAGGCATGAAGGATTCTATGCTGCTTTTTTAACTTTTAGGATTTATTATAACAAAGTCAGGGGGAATTGATTTGAAAAAGTTACACAAGTATATTCTGGAACATAAGTGGAATTATCTGCTTGCAATTGTATCCATGCTGATTGCTGTAGGGCTTGATCTTTCGGCACCGCAATTTACGAAGCACATTGTAGACGATGTGATTGTCGGTGGAGATATTGCGAAACTGAAATTTTTACTGCTTGGAATTTTGGGCATCGGTGTGGGGCGGTGCATTTTCCAGTATATCAAAGAATACAGCTTTGATTATCTGGGTTCTACGATTGCATCGAGTATGCGAAAAGACCTGTTTTTTCATATCCAGGGATTAAGTGCCGATTTTTTTGATCGTACGAATACCGGAGAGTTAATGGCACGGGTAAAAGAAGATATTGACAGAATATGGGAAGGTATCAGTTATGTCAGCATGTTGTTGATTGAAATTACTGCGCATACCATTATCATTCTATTTGCAATGTACCGTTTAAATTGGTATCTTGCAATTATTCCGACAGCAGCTATGATAATCTGCGGGTTCATAGCACTAAAAATGGAGGGGAAGCTGGGAGCTGTTTATGAGGCAATCAGTGAGGAAAATGCAACTCTGAATACGGTAGCGGAGGAAAATCTTGCCGGAGTCAGGACAGTAAAGGCATTTGCCCGTGAAAAATATGAGATATCAAAATTTTTGTCTCATAACAAACGTTACTATGACTTAAATATGCAGCAGTCCAAAGTATTTGTAAAATATTATCCATATTTTTCTGTCATGACCAAACTTCTTCCATTACTCACCATTATGTTTGGCGGATATTTTGTCATTCATGGAAGCATGACACTTGGAGCATTGAGTGCATTTCTGATTTATTCCATGAATATCGTATGGCCGATGGAAATGCTCGGATGGCTTACCAACAATGCATCTTCAGCGATAGCCTCTAACAAAAAGATTAAGAAGATTTATGAGGAAAAACCGTCCATCAGAGAAAAGGAAAATCCATGCAATAAGGAAAAGATAGAAGGAAAAATTGAGTTTTCAAATGTGTCTTTCCACAAGGAGGATGGTTATGAAATACTGAAGGGCATTGACTTTACGGTAGAACCGGGAAAGACCATTGGAATCATGGGAGCGACCGGAGCTGGAAAAAGTTCCATTATCTATCTGCTGCAGCGACTCTATGATGTCACAGGAGGAAGCATTAAGATTGATGATATGGATGTGCGGAATATGTCCATAAAACAGCTTCGAAGCAGTATCTCAGTTGTCATGCAGGATGTCTTCCTGTTTTCGGACAGTATCATTGAAAATGTAAAACTTGGGAAACGCAGTATGATTGATTTTGAAACGGTGAAGCAGGCAGCAGCGGATGCGAAAGCAAATGGGTTTATCGAGCGGATGGATAGGCAGTATGATACGGTCATCGGTGAGCGTGGGGTCGGACTTTCCGGCGGACAAAAACAAAGAATCAGCATAGCAAGAGCATTGGCTAAGAAAAATCCGATTCTTGTTTTTGACGATTCCACTTCTGCATTGGACATGGAAACAGAGAGTCTGATCGAGGAAACACTGGAGAAGCTTTCTAATACGACCAAAATCATTATTGCACACAGGATCAGTGCGGTAAAAAATGCAGATGAAATCATTATCATGGACTCCGGTTCCATAAAGGAACGTGGTACTCATGAAAGCCTGTTGGCGCAGAAAGGGTTATACTATGAAACTTATCTGGCGCAATATGGGGATCGCATAATTTTGGAAGAGAGCAGAGAGGGGGCGTAATCATGTCTGTAAATTCCTATAAAGATGACGAACAACTAAAGGAAAAGAGTAAAATCGCAACATTAAGGCGCTTATTTTCCTATTTATTTCAATATAAGATACAAATATTTGCAGTACTTCTTTTTATGCTGTATGGAGTGATCATCAGTCTGGTAAATCCGATTTTAATAGAAGAGGCGATTGACCATTATATCAAAAATAAGGATATTACCGGTTTATTCCGCCTTATGATCACAGCACTAGTATTGAACCTGCTGGTTGTATTGACAGTTAAAATACGAATTTATATAATGGCAAAAGTATGCAACAGTATCTTATTAAAGATTCGCCAGCAGTTATATACGCATATACAAAAACTTGATTTTCAGTTCTTTGACAGCAGACCTACAGGCAAAATTTTAGCCCGTATCATTGGGGATATTAATTCTTTGAAAGATGTGCTGTCTAACAGCGTGACTACGTTGATTCCGGATATGCTTACTGTTATAGCGGTTGTTGGTATTATGGTGGCAAAAAATCCAGGTTTGGCAGCAGCATCCCTGATCAGCACGCCGATTATGATATTCGGAACATTTTTTATAGAAGTTCATGCCCACCCAAAATGGCAGATCCACCGGAAAAAAAGTTCTAATCTGAATGCGTTCATTCATGAAGATATGTCTGGTATGCGGATTATAAAAAGTTTTACGGCGGAGGAAGAAACAAAAGATATTTTTGAAGATCTGGTTTCAGAACATCGTGGAACTTTTCTAAAAGCGGTACGATTCAGTGATGCGTTTGGATCAGTGATTGATTTCTCATGGGGGCTTGGACTTATCTGTCTGTATTTTGTGGGAATCGTGATATTGGGAGTTCAAAATGTCACATTGGGAACA
>JAEWWQ010000301.1 GCA_023458855.1 Bacillota bacterium | reverse complement strand
CCTGTAAAAGTGCATTGCTCTCTGCTTGCAGAAGAGGCGATTCATGCAGCACTTTGGGATTATGCGGAGAAGAATCAGATTATAATAGAAGGATTGAGCAGACCGAAATCTGATATTCACGAAGGAGAAGAGGAAGCAGTAGCGGAAGAATATTAATTGGACAGTCTTAGGGATGTAATGATATACTTTTATGAAAAGTATAATTCATGACAAGTGAAACGGCATACCGATTCATATTGTATAGATAGAATTAAAATGGAGATTGTCAGATGAGTAAAAAAGTCGTAGTAGGAATGTCCGGAGGTGTTGATTCTTCCGTGGCTGCCTATTTATTAAAAAAACAGGGCTATGATGTGGTGGGTGTCACGATGCAGATATGGCAGGATGAGGAAGAAGCCATCAAGGAAGAAAACGGCGGGTGCTGTGGACTGTCTGCGGTGGATGACGCCAGACGTGTTGCCCAGGCACTTGATATTCCATATTATGTTATGAATTTTAAAAGAGAATTTAAAAAAAATGTGATGGATTATTTTGTAGAAGAGTATTTGCAGGGAAGGACACCAAATCCCTGTATTGCATGTAACCGCTATGTGAAGTGGGAATCACTATTGCAGAGAAGTCTCGCAATTGGAGCAGAATATATAGCGACCGGGCATTATGCAAGAGTAGACAAACTGCCAAATGGCAGATATGCACTTCGCATGTCGGCAACGGCAGAAAAAGACCAGACATATGCATTATATAATCTCACGCAGTATCAACTGGCACATACCATGATGCCGGTTGGAGAATATACCAAGGATGAGATTCGAAGTATCGCAAAAGAAATGCAGTTACCAGTGGCACACAAACCGGATAGTCAGGAAATCTGTTTTATTCCGGATAATGATTATGCAGGATTTATTGATGAAGCAGCAGCTGGCAGAGTACCGGGTGCCGGGAATTTTGTGACAGTGGATGGGGAGATTCTGGGATACCATAAAGGAATCACTCACTATACCATAGGTCAAAGAAAAGGATTGAACCTTGCACTTGGACATCCTGTATTTGTAACTGAAATCCGTCCGGAAACGAATGAAGTGGTTATTGGTGAAAATGAAGATGTTTTTGCGACAGAATTAGTATGCAAAAACCTGAATTTTATGTCAATTGAAGGTTTAACTGAGCCAAGGAAAGTACTGGCAAAGATTCGTTACAGTCATCGCGGCGATATGTGTCTGATAGAACGGGTAGACGATGAAAAAGTCAGATGTACCTTTGATAAGCCGGTCAGGGCGATCACACCAGGACAGGCAGTTGTTTTTTATGAAGGTGAATATGTACTTGGTGGTGGAACAATTCTTTAAATTAATCTTAAAAATGAGGGATCATTTCATTTTAGACTGTTTAGTGATAAACCGTTACTTATAAAACAAAAATTGATGCACAACATAGTTTGATGAGCAACTGTATGAATGCTACCATTGCATGCTGAATCCAAGTTATAGTTCAGCATTAGATACCACGAGGTGTTTTTTGTGAGCGAAGGTCACAGAAAATCCAAGTTTTTCATGCACAGAAATGATACATTGTATCATTTCTGTGCATCATTTGTTGCTATGAAGCCATAAGCTGAATAGTAACAATCCGAGCGGAAGCGCGTTGCGAATGAACTATGTTGTGCATTAATTTTGCAGTAACCTTTGCGGTTTACAGTATTTTGAATTCAGGCAAACGATTTTCGAAGATACAATAGTATTTGAATCCCAATGATTTTAAGATGTCGGAAGCCTTGTCAAAATTGCCTGCGATATCTTCCGGTTTATGGGCATCTGAACCGACAGTAATAATCTCACCGCCCATCTCTTTATAACGTCTGATAATATCAACACTTGGGTTAGGTTCATTCAAACCGGCACGAAAGCCGCCCGTATTTAGTTCAATTCCTTTTTCGTTCTCAATTAGTAATTTTAATATTTCGTCAATCCTGTCCGCATGCTGCGCATAAGAATAATCAGGATTCTTTTTTTGCCCATAGCGGACCACATAGTCCAGATGTCCAAATACATCATAATTATGAAAAGCTTTAATATCTTCAATAATAGCAGAAAAGTATTCATCATAAGCTTCCTGAACAGTACGGCCTTCAAAGAAACCAGAATAGTATGGATCCTTCCCGTGACAGATATGTGCAGAAGCAATGATGAAATCATATTCATGTCCTCTGGCAAATATCAGCAGTTCCTTTTTGATATGTGTCTGAATACCAAGCTCAACACCAAATAGAACCTGAATCTGATTACGGTATTTTTCTTTCAGTGTGGCCAGGTCATAAAGATAAGAATCTACATTGAGCAAGAAAACAGGATCCTGGTTTTCTTCATATACATAATCAATATCATGATGTTCAGTAAAGCACATGTGAGTAAGCCCTTTTTGAATTCCGGCAAGAATCATATCCTCCATTTTTGCAGTGGAGTCGCCGGAAAAATCAGAGTGTAAATGAAAATCAGATGTGAGTGCCATAGTAATTTCCTCCTATTTGTTTATGTTTCGTAAAAACCCTAGGTAGAGTGTAACCGATTTTGATAAAAAAAGCAAAAAGAACATCTAAGAAAGGCTCATTTTCCATTATTCACTAAATTTTAATAAGATTTTTGAAAATACATCTTGAATTTTTTTACTGAACCTTGTAAAATAAACGTGCTGATAAAAATTTGACAATCATATATCATATGATTTTCATAAAAAAATATTTATTTAATTCTAGGAGGAATTACAAATGGCAGTTAAAGTAGCAATCAATGGTTTTGGCCGTATTGGTCGTCTTGCATTCAGACAGATGTTCGGTGCAGAAGGATATGAAGTAGTGGCAATCAATGACTTAACAAGCCCTAAAATGTTAGCACACTTATTAAAATATGATTCATCACAAGGAAGATATGCTTTAGCTGATAAAGTTACAGCAGGAGAAGATTCTATCACAGTTGATGGAAAAGAAATTAAAATCTATAAATTCCCAGATGCTAATAATTGCCCATGGGGAGAATTAAAAGTTGACGTTGTATTAGAATGTTCAGGCTTCTATACATCAAAAGAAAAAGCACAGGCTCATATCAATGCAGGTGCTCGTAAAGTTGTTATTTCTGCTCCAGCAGGAAATGACCTTCCTACAATCGTTTACAACACAAACCACACAACATTAAAAGCTGATGATACAATTATTTCAGCTGCTTCATGTACAACAAATTGCTTGGCACCTATGGCTGATGCATTGAACAAACTGGCTCCAGTTCAATCTGGTATCATGAACACAATTCATGCTTACACAGGGGATCAGATGACTCTTGACGGACCACAAAGAAATGGTGACTTAAGAAGATCACGTGCAGCTGCTGTAAATATTGTTCCTAACTCAACAGGCGCAGCTAAAGCAATCGGTTTAGTTATTCCGGAATTAAACGGAAAATTAATCGGAGCTGCTCAGCGTGTACCTACCCCAACAGGTTCTACTACAATCTTAGTAGCAGTTGTTAAAGGAATCGTTACAGTAGATCAAATCAATGCAGCTATGAAAGCAGCAGTAACAGAATCTTACGGATATACAGAAGAACAATTAGTATCCAGTGATATCGTTGGTATGAGATTTGGTTCATTATTCGATGCAACACAGACTATGGCATCTCCAATGGAAGATGGAAATACACAGGTACAAGTTGTTTCATGGTATGATAATGAGAATTCATACACAAGCCAGATGGTTCGTACAATCAAATACTTCTCAGAATTAGCATAATTCGAGAATACCTGAATATAAAGTAAGATCCTAAAATGGGTCCGGTCCATGGGATCGGACCCATTTTTTATATCATAGGAAATTGCTTCACAACTTCCTATGATACAAAACCCTCCGGGGGATATGCACTAAATCAATAATAAGGAGGACATACACATGTCATTAAACAAAAAATCAGTAGATGATATTAACGTTAAAGGAAAACGCGTTCTTTGCAGATGTGATTTTAACGTGCCTTTGAAAAATGGTGTTATCACAGATACAAACCGTCTCACAGCAGCACTTCCTACAATCAAAAAATTAATTGCGGATGGTGGTAAAGTAATTCTTTGCTCTCATCTTGGAAAACCTAAGGGAGAAGCAAAACCAGAATTATCATTGGCTCCTGTTGCGGTAAAATTATCAGAGTTACTCGGACAAGAAGTAAAATTTGCAGCGGATGCAGAAGTTGTTGGAGCAAATGCAAAAGCAGCTGTTGAAGCAATGAAAGACGGTGATGTCGTATTACTTGAGAATACACGTTACAGAATTGAAGAGACAAAGAATGGGGAAGCTTTCTCTAAAGAACTTGCTTCTATTTGTGACGTATTCGTAAATGATGCATTTGGTACAGCTCACAGAGCTCACTGCTCTAATGTTGGTGTTGCTGAATTAGTTGACACAGCAGTAGTTGGATATTTAATGCAAAAAGAAATAGACTTCTTGGGAAATGCAGTTGAAAATCCGGTAAGACCTTTTGTTGCAATTCTTGGTGGTGCAAAAGTTGCTGATAAATTAAACGTTATTTCTAACTTACTTGAGAAATGTGATACATTGATCATTGGTGGTGGTATGGCGTTCACTTTCTTAAAAGCAAAAGGATATGAAATCGGAAGTTCATTAGTAGATGATGAGAAACTTGAGTACTGTAAAGAAATGATGGCAAAAGCTGAAAAGCTTGGCAAAAACCTTCTCTTACCAATTGATACAGCAGCAGCAAAAGAGTTTCCTAATCCAATTGATGCTGAAATAGAAGTAGCAAATGTAGAATCAGATAATATACCAGCTGGCATGATGGGACATGATATCGGAACAAAAGCAGCAGTAATGTATGCAGATGCTGTTAAATCTGCTAAGACAGTTGTTTGGAACGGACCAATGGGTGTTTTTGAGAATCCGGTTCTTGCGAAAGGAACAATCGCTGTAGCAGAAGCTTTGGCTGAAACAGACGCAACAACAATCATCGGTGGTGGTGATTCTGCAGCAGCTGTTAACCAATTAGGCTTTGGTGACAAGATGACTCATATCTCAACAGGTGGTGGAGCATCTCTTGAATTTTTAGAAGGAAAAGAGTTACCAGGTGTAGCAGCAGCTAACGATAAATAAACGATTCTAATACAAACAATTAATAAAGGAGATTTACAATCATGGCAAGAAAAAAAATTATCGCTGGTAACTGGAAAATGAA
>JAEWWQ010000300.1 GCA_023458855.1 Bacillota bacterium | reverse complement strand
TTACTTCATATACACCAAGATTCTTAATTGGATCCGTTACCTGAATCTTCTTTTTATCAATTTCCATTTCTTGCTGCTCTGAAGCTGCTTTTGCTATTTCCTTCGAAGAAATTGTACCGAATGTCTTGCCGCCCTCTCCGGTCTTCATCTTTACAATAACTGATGCCTTTTCAATTTTCTTAGCAAATTCCTGAGCCTTTTCCAAAGTTTCCTGGGCAACTTTTTCCTCATTTGCCTTTTGAAGCTTCAAATCATTTAAATTCCTGGAATTTGCTTCTAATCCAAGTTTTTTGGGAATTACATAATTACGTGCGTAACCATCATTAATATCAACTGTTTCGCCTTTTTTCCCTAACGATTTTACATCCTGTAATAAAATAACTTTCATAAAAACTCCTATCTGCAGTTGGTCATTCCAATTCCGACTGCGTTTATATTTTGCAAGAAATAACTATATCTCGCCTTCCTCGACCATCGTATCTAATGTAGTCTTTATCATATCGATAGCTTGTACAGCTGTCATTTCCTCCAGCTGCGCACCCGCTATGTTCATATGACCACCACCACCAATGCGTTCCATGATAATCTGTACATTAACTTCATCTATAGAACGTGCGCTGATATATACCTTACCCTGATATTCCGTAAATATAAAACTTGCCTTAATACCTTTAATATCCAGTAATTCATTTGCTGCCTGGGCCCCTACAATGGTAGGACTCTCTATATTATCACTCGGGCAGACGGATATCGCATAGGCATTCCTGTAAATCTCTGCATGTCTGACTGCTTCTGCTTTGGCTTTATATTCGTTTGCATCTTCACGGAATAATTTACGAACTCTGGTTACATCTGCACCACTTCTTCTTAAAAATGCGGCCGCTTCAAAAGTACGTACGCCTGTTTTTGCGACAAAATTATTGGTATCAATAATAATTCCGTAATACAGGCTGTCGGCTTCGTTACTTTTTATCTTGATACCATCACCAATATATTGTAGAATCTCCGCAACCATCTCACATGCCGAAGATGCATAAGGTTCAACATAAGATAATGTTGCATTCTCAATTGTCTCTGAACCCTGCCTGTGGTGGTCCAATACCACAATATTCTTACAAATGCGAAGCAGGTCCGGGCATTCTGTAATAGTCGGCCTATTCACGTCAACAACGACCAGCACTGTATTACTTCCGGCCACTTCAACTGCCTGCTGGCTATTTAAGAACATATTCTCATCATAATCAGAATGATTCAAAAACAATTCCTGCAATGGCTTTACCGAAGTTGATACCTCGTTTATAACAATATGTGCTTTTCTTTCCAGTGCTCTCGCAATACAATACACACCAATAGCTGCACCAAAACTGTCAACATCTGTCAGCCTATGTCCCATAACAATTACTTTGTCTTTACCCGAAATAATCTCTCGCAATGCATGCGCTTTCACACGTGCCTTGACACGCGTATTTTTCTCGACCTGCTGACTCTTTCCACCATAGTATACGATTGATTCCGGTGTCTTGACAACCGCCTGATCACCACCACGTCCCAAAGCCAGATCAATCGATGTCCTTGCGAACTCATAATTCTGGGAATAGGTCAGACCATCCAGACCAATTCCGATGCTCAGGGTAACGGACATCTCATTTCCTATATTAACAGTTTTTACATCCTCCAATAGATCAAATCTTACTTCCTGTAACTGTCGTAAGGATTTCTTACGTAAAACAACCAGATATTTATCCCGCTCTGTTTTTTTGATAATTCCGTCAATTGATGCGATATACTTATTTACCTTTCTGTCAATCAGAGCAATAAGCAGTGAACGCCTTACTTCTTCTACACTGTCCAGCGCTTCTTCATAATTATCCAGATAAATCAACCCAACTGCAAGACTTTGGTCATCATTTTCCTGCAATGCAAATTTTAAGGCAGTCTCATCAAATAAATAGAGTGCAATTAAATAACCATCATAATCCACCGCTTCAATAATATCGCTGTTTTCAGCCATTTCCTTTAACGAGATTTTTTTCAGCTTAGCCACATAGTTGCGCGTTTCATATTCTAATTCTACCTCTGTCTCCTCAAGTTCTCCGGGCATTTTTTCTTTCGAAATCTGAGGAAAAAGAAGCGTAATTGATTTCTTATATCCTTTTTCTTTATGTATTACTGTTTCAAAAGCTTTATTTGTCCATATTACTTTTCCAGAGTCGTCCAATAGTGCATGCGGTAGTTCCAGATCACGCAGCAGCCGCCTCTGTATCTGCCCATACTGAGTTGCAAAACTTATCAGTTCATTCATAATAATGGGACCATTATATAAAAATAATATGCATACAATTATAAAATAAAAAATAACAAAAAATGCCAATATAAATCCTGCTCTAATATCGATGAAACAGATAAGAGCATTCACCAAAATCAGCAATACCCCAAGGAACAGACTTGCCTGTAAATAGGTCTTCAGCCTTCCCTTTAACCTAATCCGCTTTTTCATGACGTTACCTCATAATTCGCACGATTTGTCTGTTATTCTGTAAATTGATTATAAACAAGATGAATCGGCAAGCCGATTCACTTGTCTTGAACTATCGCGGCTGTCGCCAGATACAAGCCAGCTTGTTTTGGCTCGTTGCCCGCATGAATTACAGAATCTGTACCGATTTCATCGTTCCGACAGCTTATATTATACCATTATACTACGTAATGTGCCACACTTTAATTTCTACATGCTTCGACTTAATATAACATCTTCAGCTCCCCGATACTATGATAGAAAAAATCAGAAGAGGCAGCTATTCTCTGCATTCTCTTCTGACTATAACATTATTTTTTATAAATATGCCAAAAAGCTCTTATATGTTTTTCCAGTATCACCAATGCCTCGTTCTCTTTCTCCAATTGATCATCATACCGGTTCAGCAGAAAAAAAATAGGTGAATAGAACTGTATTGCCATCACTTGAGGATCGTAATTCTCAAATACGCCATCCACTATCAATTGCTGAAATAGTAATGACTGGTATTCTATACTATCCTTCATAAATATTTTTCGGTAGATTCCTGCAATTTCAGAATCATGATACTGCTCCAGACTCAACATTCTTCTGAATCTGGATGCGAACCCATCCTTAAGATAAAATAAAAAAGCACGCCTGCTTATGTCAACCAAATCATCTTCTGATATTATTGTCACTTCCTTGTCACCTACTATTTCAGGTATATGAGGAAGTTGAAGTTCATCTGTCATGGCATTCATCTTTTCCGACATGCTGCTTATAATTGTGTCAAATATCGCTTTTTTACTTTTAAAATGCTTATACAGGGAACTGTCCTTAATCCCTACTGCACCTGCAATATCTTTCACACTGACGCCTTCATACCCATCTGTCGAAAAAAGTTGCAGTGCCGCCTCCACGATTCTATCCTTTGTTGTCATGGCTTTCTCCTATCCGCTCACCCTATTGAGCCCTGCGTCAGATATTCCAACACCTTATCTTCTCTTTCAAATAGTACACAGCCTCCTGTATGTTCTTCCAGTAAAATATCATTCTCCTGCAGCTTTCGAAAAAATGGTGAACGAAGTGCTTCCCGCAATGAAGTCTCCTTAACACTGCAATCTGAATAGGGAGAAAACGGACATGGTTCTGCTCCTCCGTGCGAGTTAATATGGAAAAAGCCCCGTCCTGCCGCAAGACATCCTCCCGATGATTTCTCATCTCCCGGAAATGATACAAACAGCATCTCTTCATAAGTCTGTCTTATTGAGATTAACGTTTCCTTCAGATATTCTCTTTCCTCATCTTCCGGCGCCATACCTTTGGTATCTGCACTAACCGGCACATATTCTATGTAAAAAACTACCTTACAGCCACTTTGATATAAGGACCCCAGAAACTCCTTAGACGTCACCTCTTTAAGATTTTCCTTTGTCACCGTAACAGATGCCCCATATAATATCCTGTTTCTCTGTAATTGGTCCATTGCCTTCATCAACTGCTGATAGACTCCTTCCCCGCGTCTTCCGTCCGTCTTCTCCTGATTTCCTTCTATACTGAGTACGGGCACCAGATTGCGATTCTTCTCAAATAATTCAATATACGAATCTCCTATCATAGTTCCATTTGTAAATATGGGAAACAGAATATCCCTGATCTTTCCTGCTGCCGTAATAATATCCCTACGTACAAGCGGCT
>JAEWWQ010000299.1 GCA_023458855.1 Bacillota bacterium | reverse complement strand
CTTCTATTATAGATAAAAATGGGGAGGAAATTACATTATGATAAGAACGACTCTTCAGAAAATATACATAACACTCATATTTATTTTTCTCTACGCTCCGATCGCCACTTTGATGGTCTTATCTTTTAATGCAAGTAAGACACGTGCAAAATGGGGGGGATTTACATTCAAGTGGTACCAGAAGCTTTTTAAGAATGATGTTATCCTGCAGGCATTATATACAACGCTTTTGATCGCATTATTGTCAGCATTTATTGCTACCATTATAGGTACCATTGCTGCTATTGCAATGAATGGAATGAAGAAAAGAAACCGCGCCGTCTTTATGGGAATTACAAATATCCCTATGGTAAATGCCGAAATTGTAACCGGAATATCACTTATGCTTCTATTTATAAGTGTAGGAATCCGATTTGGTTTTATTACCGTTTTACTGGCACATATTACTTTTAATATTCCATATGTCATTCTCAGTGTTCTTCCCAGGCTAAAACAGCTGAATCCCAACACGTATGAAGCTGCGCTTGACCTCGGGGCAAATCACATGGCTGCATTTTTTAAAGTCATATTACCGGATATCATGCCTGGCGTATTATCCGGATTTCTGATGTCTTTTACCATGTCTTTGGATGATTTTATTATCACGCACTTTACCAAAGGACCTGGACTTGATACATTGTCAACTAAGATATATACAGAAGTCAAAAAGGGAATCAAACCGGAAATGTATTCCTTATCCACTATCATCTTTATTTCTGTTTTATTTTTATTGATATTAGTAAATAAAGCACCAAAAGAAAAGCAAAAAAATGTATGATTTCTATTTATGGAGGAAAATGAAATGAAAAAATTTGTATCGATGTTATTGTTTGTTGCCTTAACATCTACTATGCTCGTTGGATGCGGTAATAACAATTCAGACAGTAATGGACAGGTAGTTGTCTATAACTGGGGTGAATATATTGACCCTGATGTACTTACAATGTTTGAAGACGAAACAGGGATCAAAGTCGTATATGATGAATTTGAAACAAATGAAATTATGTATCCGAAAATCGAATCAGGAGCTTCTGAATATGATGTTATCTGCCCTTCCGATTACATGATTCAAAAAATGATTCAAAATAATCTTTTAGAAGAAATCAACTACAATAATATTCCTAATTATAAAAATATAGGAGCACAATATATCAAACAATCTAAACAATTTGATCCAGAAAATAAATATTCTGTACCATATTGCTGCGGAACAGTCGGTATTCTTTATAACAAGACTATGGTCGATGAACCAGTTGACAGCTGGTCTATCCTTTGGGATGAAAAATATGCAGATAGCATTTTAATGCAGGACAGTGTACGTGATGCTTTTATGGTTGCTCTCAAATTAAACGGTTATTCAATGAATTCTACAAATAAAGATGAATTAGAGACAGCAAAAGAATCTCTCATCAAACAGAAACCTCTGGTTCAGGCTTATGTCATTGATCAGGTACGTGATAAAATGATTGGAAATGAAGCTGCACTCGGTGTCATATATTCTGGAGAAGCTATTTTTACACAAAGAGAAAATCCTGATTTGGAATATGTTATTCCGAAAGAAGGAACCAATGTATGGATAGATTCCTGGGTTATTCCAAAAGGTGCAAAAAATAAAGACAACGCAGAAGCTTTTATCAACTTCATGTGCCGTGAAGACATTGCATTGAAGAATTTTGAATATATTACCTATACGACACCAAATGATGCGGCCCATGAGTTAATTGAAGATGAGGATATCAAGAACTCTCCAATTGCCTTCCCTACACTGTCTGATTTTGAGAATCTGGAAACATTCCAATATCTTGGTGATGAAGCTGATGAACTATATAACCAGCTTTGGAAAGAAGTAAAATCTGAATAAGGATACTATTTATGGAAAGAATCATTCATTATAAAATTCCATTTCAATTTCACCAGAAGCCCATAGACTCTTACTTAAAGTCTATGGGTTATTCTAGTCAGAATATTATTGCACTAAAAAAAATGCCCGAAAGCATACTAATTAATGGAGTTTGGAAACATGTTAATTACTTATTGCAGGAAAATGATACGCTAACAATTCACCTGAAAGAGACTACATCTTCGCAAAATATTATTCCCGTTGCTCTTCCACTCAATATTGTATATGAAGATGAAGATATTCTGGTTGTCAATAAACCTGCTGATATGCCAATTCACCCTTCCCAAAATAATTATGAAAATACATTAGCCAACGCTGTTATGTATTATTATAATTCTCAAAATATTCCTTATACCTTCCGCTGTATTAACAGGCTGGATCGTGATACTACCGGTCTTACCATATTAGCCAAGCACATGGTAAGTGCCGGTATCTTGTCTTCCATGGTACAGCGCCGGGAGATCAAGCGTGAATATACTGCTCTTGTATCTGGCACGCTTCCTTCTCCAAGCGGTATTATAGATGCCCCGATTGGTCGTGTAAAAGACTCTGCTATTGAGCGAATGATTGATTATGAACATGGGGAACATGCCATCACACATTATCAACTGCTGAAACAATTCTCTGGGAACGAACTTTTACGTACGATACCTTCCGTTCCTCCAGATGAAATTTTCTCACAGATTTCTCTTTGGCTTGAAACCGGACGAACCCATCAGATCCGTGTTCATATGAAGCATCTTGGATGTCCGCTGCTTGGTGATTTTCTGTATCATCCCGATATGCGGATCATAGACAGGCAGGCATTACATTCCGCACATTTAACCTTCCTGCACCCCATTACTCATGAACAGATGGACTTCACCGCCCCGTTACCGGAAGATATGAGAATCGTAAGTACCGCATAAATACGACGCCCCATCACAACCTAATCGGTTTATCACTAAACAGCCTAAAAGAAATAGCAGCGAATGGATTA
>JAEWWQ010000298.1 GCA_023458855.1 Bacillota bacterium | reverse complement strand
GAATATACATGATAGTTCTCTGATTCGAGGATGTCAGAAAGAATACGTACATTCATTCTATTATCATCTATGACCAAAATCTTTTTTTGCATAATTTTTTAATGACCTCTTATAATTTTCTATTGTTTATGTAAAAAGCAAATGTATTATATCATTTTTACTAAAAAAGTAGTAGAGGAATTTCTTTTTGGCATGAATAAAATTATGTGCTATGATAACTTATAGCCGAACTTTAATGCGGCAGAATTTACGGACCGCATAGATTAAGGAGAAAACTGGATGAACACGATTAAAATAGCGGAGTGTATCAATATATTGGCGGCTTTTTGCGGTAAACGGGACATCAATGAATTATCCCAGGAATCAATAAGGGATAAATTCGGAATTCGACAGGCGGATGTCATGATCTTATTTGGTGGCAGTATTCCGGAGGGCTGCAATACGGCTGGAAAAGCGCTAGGCAAAAATATTGCAAAGCATTTTATGATTGTAGGAGGAGAAGGACATACGACAGAGAGTCTTCGCCGCAAAATAACAGAGGCGTGCCCGCAGATAGAAACAACAGGTAAGACTGAGGCAGACGTGATGTATGCCTATATGCAGCAAAAGTATGGAATTGAAGAATGCTTACTGGAAAGATATTCAACGAATTGCGGAAATAATGTAACGTATGCACTGGAATTACTGCAAAAGCAGGGAATAGAACATAAGAGCATTATCATGATACAGGATGCAACCATGCAAAGAAGGATGCAGGCAGGGTTTGATAAATACAGTCCCGGGGTGACAGTTATCAATTACGCAGCATACAGTGCACAAGTGTCGGTCAAAGGGGACAAACTTACCGTCGTACCGGATGGCATATGGGGCATGTGGGATGTGGAGCAGTATATTACATTATTGATGGGGGAGATTCCGAGACTGACTGATGATGAGAAAGGATATGGACCGGAGGGAGCCGGTTATATTGCACATGTAGAAATACCAATAGAAGTGACAGAAGCTTTTCAGTACTTAAAAAAGGAATATGGGAATTATGTCAGAGTGGCGAATCCACTGTATAAAAGTTCTTGACAGATACTACAAATCAGTATATATTAATTTACATACCGGCGGTATGTAAAAAGAGGATGGAATATGGCACGCAACAAATATCCGGAAGAAACAGTAAACTTAATACTGGATGTTTCATTAGAACTTTTTTTAAGTAAGGGATATGAGAATACCTCGATCCAGGATATAATCGATCATCTTGGAGGGCTTAGCAAGGGTGCTATTTATCATCACTTTAAGTCAAAAGAGGCGATATTGATAGCGGTATATGACCGCATGTCGAGGTCAATTGAGACGCAGATGACAGGGATAAGGGAGAATAAGAATCTAAATGGTTTACAAAAGATCCAAAAAATGTTTATGTCTTCCTTAAATAACCTAAACCACAGAGAATTGCTGGCATCTACACCTAACTTATTGAAAAATCCAAGATTATTGGCAATTCAACTCAATTCTACAATTAATGATGTGGTTCCCAATTATATTGAACCGGTCATTAAAGAGGGGATAGAAGACGGTTCGATACAGACTGAATATCCAAAAGAATTGGCGCAAGTACTAATATTAATGAGCAATATATGGATGAATCCATTGATTTATCCCATGACGGCAGAAGAGGTGTCGACCAGAATTGCATTTTTTGACCAAATGACACAGGCCATGGGTTTATCTATATTGAACACAGGTCTGGAAGAACACTTGCGTGATGTTCAGAAGAAGTTCGAAGAAAAACAACAAGATGAATAAAGTGTGAAATTATAACTACTCCTTTTGGAGTAGATTATTTTTACCCAATAGATACCGACGGTAGGTATGTAAAAAGGAGAATAAAATGAAAACAAAAAAATTATTTCAAAGAGACTTTAGTATGGTGGTAATCGGACAGATTATTTCCCTATTTGGGAATGCAGTATTGAGATATGCATTGCCATTGTATTTATTAAATCAGACACATTCAGCAGCATTGTTCGGTGTGGTAATCGCATGTTCTTTTATTCCGATGATTGTATTATCACCAATTGGGGGAATTGTTGCAGATCGTGTAAATAAGAGAAATGTTATGGTAATACTGGATTTTTCAACAGCAGGACTGATTATGGTATTTGCATTGTTGCTACACCATGTAGATCTTGTGGCGCTTTTGATTGCAGTACTGATGTTACTATATGGTATACAGGGTGCGTATCAACCAACTGTACAGGCATCCATTCCGGTACTTGCAAGCCAGGAGAATCTGATGCCTGCCAATGCAGTCATTAATCTGGTAGGATCCCTCTCAAGTCTGACCGGACCGGTTTTAGGAGGCATTTTATTTGGATTCTGGGGATTACAGCCAATTTTAATATTAAGTATCATTTGTTTTACGGTATCTGCCGTTATGGAGATATTCATCCATATTCCATGTGAAAAAAAGGAAAATAAGGAAGGAATCTTACGAATGGTGCAGGCGGATATGAAAGAAAGCCTTACCTTTATCAAAGATGAAAATCCGGTTATCGGGAAAGTATGCATGATTCTGGCTAGTGTGAATCTTGTGTTTTCATCACTTATTATTATAGGAGTACCGATTATTATTAATGAACACTTGGGATTTAAACAGGTTGTAGGTAATCGTCTGTATGGTTACGCAGAAGGCGCTTTGGCTGCAGGTGGATTAATTGGTGGTATTCTTGCCGGAATTATAGGCAGAAAATTAAAAATTCAACAATCCTATATGATTATTTTTTTCGCCACATTGACCTTACTGCCAATAGGACTGGTATTGTTCTTACCGGTACATCAGATGGCAGCATATGCTGTGATTGTCGTAAGCTGCATGGTTATGATGTCTTTTTCCACTATTTTTTCAGTACAGATGATGGCGTATGTGCAGATGGTTACCCCGGTGCATTTAATCGGAAAAGTAATGTCGCTGTTGATGTGCCTTGTGATGTGTGCACATCCGCTTGGGCAGGCAATTTATGGAGCACTTTTTGAGGTGTTACCAGAGCGGCTGTACCTTATCTTTTTTGTTGCACTTCTGATATGCATGGTGATTACAGCAATAGCAAAATGCGTATTTGAGCAGATACCTGAAAACTGTGCACCTTTTTTCTCATAGCATTCTGGTCTTATATCCCCGGCATTCTGTAAATGCTCTGTGCATATCACAATCAAACATGATACAGCACATTGCCTTGGTGTGTTTGTTAATCGCTTTATATTGGCAGTTTTCGCAGGTTTTACACAGCGTATTGATAAGATTCGCAGGCTGAACAGCATCTACCATATTTAAAGGGGCTTCTTCATATAATTGCTTATCCTGCTCTGATTCATCCATGAAGCTGAAAATATCTAACTGATCGTCCTCATCGTAATTTATTGCGTGACTCATAATGTAACCTCCCGAATGTATTGGTGATGTAATTCTACAAAAATTCCATACCGTTCAGTGATATCCAATAATCATTCATAATATAGCAGAAAAAAATAAATTTATCAAATTTCCTTACGCTTGCATAACGTGATAGAATAAGGAGGTGCAGGAAAGTTTTTATATACCCTGAAGAATGGAGTAAGTAAATGGAATCAAAAACAGAGTGGAATGAAACAGAGAAATGGATTGAGAAAAAAAGGTCTTCTAACAGTCTGAAAATCAGTCTGATCGCATTTCTGATCAGTTTTGGAATCGCAGGAATATTTCAGATCGGTCAGGCCATACTGAAAGAAAATAATATGTCATACAGAACATGGATGGAAGTGACAGGTACAATAATGACAATATTTGTTGTACCAATCTTATTTAGTGTGATGCTCATTCTGGCAATTAACAGATGCATGCAGATGAAACAGCAAAACGGACGTCTTATTCTTATAGTAGGAAATGCCACCGTTTTGACGATCATTTTGTTATATGTTCTGGTTTTGTCATTTGTTATGTTCCTGTGTGGTGAATCAATGTTTGAAAAAGAACGAATGCTGAAGGATGGCTTGTTGGAAGGAACAAGACATGTATTTTTAGGTGCAGAGGATGAAATTGATTATAATTATTACGATCCGGTTGGATGGTTCTTTAAGAAACAAAATACAGATAATAAATACCTAAAGGAAAGGATGCAGTCTGAACGTAAGAAGAAGTTACTATCAGAGAAATCACAAATTAAGAAAAGTGCGGAAGAGTCAGACCAGATAAGTACGGAAGAAAGTG
>JAEWWQ010000297.1 GCA_023458855.1 Bacillota bacterium | reverse complement strand
GAGGGAGCTGATGAAGCGGCAATTCGTGAGATGCGGGAGGAGACTGGACTGACATTTGAAGTCTATAAGGGCGGCAATTCCTCCCTGCGACGGGCATTCTATATGGGAGCCGGGTTTACAGATGAGAGTAACCAGACAGTGTTTGGTTATGTGACAGGTACGGTGAGCAAAAAGTATCAGGAGGATTCAGAAACCATTAAGGTATGCCAGGTGAATAAAGAGGAAGCCAAAAGAATTCTTGCAGAAGAAAAGGTATCTCTGCGGTGCGCGTATTTACTATTGCATTTTCTAAATACGGATTCTGACATGCCGTTTTCATTTTTAGATTAAAAATATTGACAACTGTATATAATGTGTATATAGTGTATATATACGACGTATACAGAGTAAAAACAGGAGCCAGGCCAAAAGATGAATATAGTGATCAGCAATGCAAACGGGAAGCCAATATATGAGCAGATTACGAGCCAGATCAAAGCGATGATTATGGAGGGAACATTAAAAGAGGATGATGCGTTACCTTCCATCAGATTACTTGCAAAAGAACTTCGTATTAGTGTTATTACAACAAAACGTGCATACGAAGAACTGGAGCAGGAAGGCTTTATTGTTACGCAGCCGGGAAAAGGAAGTTTTGTGGCGCGGAGTAATCAGGAATTGATGAAAGAAGAGCAATTACGCAGAATAGAAGCAAGTTTACAGGAAGCAGTGGACTTTGCAAAGATAGCTTCGATCGATGAAGAATACCTGCGTGATATGTTGGCTGCTTTATACCGGGAATAGTGAGGAAATTATGGAAGAAATAAGTGACATTGCAATAGAAATAGAAGGACTGAGTAAGAAATATGACAATTTTACACTAAAAGACATCAATCTAAAAGTGCCAAGAGGATGTATTGTTGGGTTTGTAGGAGAGAATGGTGCAGGTAAAACAACAGTCATCAAATCTATTCTTAATTTAATTCAAAAAGAAAACGGAACAATTCGTGTTTTTGGGAAAGATCATATCGCTTGTGAAAAAGAAATTAAGGAAAAAACAGGTGTGGTATTTGATGAATCGGGGTTCCATGATTTTTTAAGACTTTCTGATATCTCTAAAATAATGAGGAAAATTTATAGAAAATGGGATGATAAAGAATTTTATAAGTATTGTAAAAAGTTCAGTCTGCCGGAAAAAGAATCATTTAAGAATTTTTCAAGGGGCATGAAAATGAAACTTTCGATTGCAGTGGCCCTATCACATCATGCGGAACTATTGATTTTAGATGAAGCAACAAGTGGATTGGATCCTGTTGCCCGTGATGAGATTTTGGACATTTTTCTGGAATTTATTCAGGACCCGGGACACACAATATTTGTATCTTCTCACATTATCAGTGATTTGGAAAAAGTAGCGGATTATATTGCTTTTATCCATAAAGGAGAACTCTTATTTTGCAGATCAAAAGATGAATTACTCTATGAGTATGGAATTATCCATTGCACAAAGGAAGAATATGAGAGGCTGGAACGCACCCATGTAGCAGGTGTACGAAGTAATTTGTTCGGTGTTGATGTACTGGTTGACAACACAGCAGAAGTACATAGGAACAATCCGTCTCTGACAATAGAGCATACAAATCTGGAGGAAATTATTCTGTATATAGTCAGGGGGGAACAGAAATGAAGGGATTGATCCTGAAAGATATTTTAAATCTTCGAAATTATGCAAAACAGCTGCTTTTAGTCATAGGAATATTTATGGTATATGGTTTTGTATTAAAACAACCGGAGTTCATTAATTTTATGCTTCTTATGTATGGAAGTATGGCGGTTCTTACAACAATGGGATATGATGAAAAAGCAGGCTGGGATAAGATTGCATTTTCGCTTCCGGTAACCAGGAAAGACATTGTAAGAGCAAAATATATGGTATGGCTATTATTAAGCACCATTGCGGTAGTGACAGCAGGTTTATTGGGAATTATTATGAAATATAAAGAAAAGGAGAGCATCGGGGAATATCTGCTGGGTGTGATGGCGGTTGAACTAATTTATATGGTGGTATTTTCGATTATCATTCCGATTATTTATAAAATGGGGGTAGAAAAGGCACGATTGGTTATGCTTGGAATATTTGTATTGCCTACCGTTGCAATTATACTGCTTGCTCAGTTTTACAAGGGAGAAGCTATTTTTACAAATGGAAATAAAATAGTTCAATATTGTGTTCCGATTATTATGATATTTTCTATTATTGCGATTTATATATCGTATCGAATATCTGTATTGATATTGAAAAAGAAAGAATTAGAATAAAAGTTACATACATGCACATAAAATACAAATAAATGCACACAAAAAGCACACATGGGATTGAGAAAATGTGTGCTTTTTTTATTGACTTTTTTTCTTTGTTTTATATAATGGATATAGAAATTAAGTGTTGTGCAGGGTGAAATTGTGAAAAGGAGACATTAAGGTGAAGAAAATAACCATTCAGGATATCGCAAATGAGTTGCATTTGTGTCGCAATACGGTTGCAAAAGCATTGAATGATGGAGCGGTTGCACATGAGACGCGTATAGAAGTCATAAAAAAGGCCCAGGAAATGGGATATTCTAAACTGAGACCGGAACTTGTTACGGAATTGCTTTGTAAGGAGCAAGAGACAAATAAAGGAATTATTCTGTTGCTGTTTAACCGGTCAGAATCTCTTTTCTGGAATAAGATACTGGCTGGTGTCAGTGATGAAGTGAATGAAAATAA
>JAEWWQ010000296.1 GCA_023458855.1 Bacillota bacterium | reverse complement strand
GTTTCAGGGTCTTATCTGGCAAATAGATCATCCGAATTAGGCAGGAGCATATATTCATTACGCTATGCCAGCGAACAAGACATCAAAGTGACTCGAAACATGATAAAAAAGCAACAACTCCCTATGGTAAATAAGAATGCAAAATTTATTGATGTCATTGATTGCATGAGTAGATTTAGATTAGGGATTGTTTTTGTGGAAACAGGAGACAAGTTTGAAGGTATTATCACAGATGGAGATATTAGAAAAAGTTATCTAAATTATAAACAAAAAGTATTCAATCTAGAAGCTGAAAAATTAATGAATGATTCTCCTTTTGTAATTCAAAAGGATATGAATATGGAAGAATTATTTGTATTATTATCTAAAAAGCATAAGGGAATAGAAGTGGTTCCGATAATGGAAGGGAATGTTCTAATAGGTGCAATTGATTTACATATAGGTTTATAAAAGGAGAAAGAATAAAATGAAAAAAATAGTGGCATTTGTTCCTGCAAGAGGTGGTTCTTCCAGGGTACAAAAAAAGAATCTCAAATTAATTGGTGGTATACCCATGTTTTTACGGGCCTGTTATAATTTGGCACAAGTATTACCAAAAGAAAATATCGTGGTAGATTCAGATGATCTGGAAATTCTGAAAATAGCAGAAGAAAACGGCTTTAAAACATTAAAGCGACCGGATGAATTGGCAACAAATGCAACAGATGGAAATGGCTTTTTCAGGTGGGAAACTTCTAATTATCCTGAAGCCGATATATATATTCAACACTTGCCACCAATGGTATTCTTATCGAAACAGACATTAGAGAAAACGCTGGAAGCTCTAGAAGATAACTACGATTCAATTGTTTGTGTTGGAAAGGAGCATTACTATCTTTGGGATAGTGAAAGTAATATTCCTATGTATGATTTAGAACATATTCCTAACAGTTTTAATCTGAAAGAAACAATGTTTGAGACAATGGGGTTATATGCTATAAAAAGAGATATTCATTTAGAGACAGGATTAAGAATAGGAAAAAGTTTTAAAATTATTGAAGTACCTAAAATAGAACAGGTTGACATTAATTATCCGGAAGATTTTGAATTCGCGACAGCTATTGAGGCAGGTTTACCGGAAGAAAGTGAATATAAGAGCAAAAATTTGATTAAATAAGGAGAAAAATATTGATATCAAAGAGTGATGAAGTAAAACAAGAGATTTTAATAGATGAAATTGGTATGTTCAATAAAAAAACATGTCGGATAATGGCTGGTCCTTGTGCGGTTGAGAGTAGGGATCAAATCATGTATACAGCAGAAAAATTAGCCGATCTTGGTATTGAGATTTTTAGAGCTGGAGCATTTAAGCCAAGAACCAATCCATATGCTTTCCAGGGAAGTCATGAAGAAGGATTAAGATGGCTTGAAGAAGTAAGAGAAACTTATGGAATGAAGATAATAACAGAAACTTCAGATTCAACAAATTTTTCCGCAGTGGAGAATACAACAGACATTATACAAATTGGAGCCAAAGCGATGTACGACCATGCATTACTAAGAGCGGCAGGTAAATCAAAGAAACCAATTCTACTCAAAAGACATTTTGCGGCTACAGTGGAAGAACTTTTTAAAATGGCAGATTATGCCTTGATAGAGGGAAACAGGCAGATTATGTTCTGTGAAAGAGGAATCAGAACCTTCGAAAATTCAACGCGATTTACGCTGGACTTATGTGGTGCAGCTGTTATAAAAAAAGAAACGAAGGCACCATTAATATTAGATCCATCGCATTCTATGGGATATAGTTTTGGTGTACCGGATATTGCAAAAGCGTGTGTGGCATTTGGATGTGAAGGATTATTGATAGAGGTTCATCACAATCCTAAAGAGGCATTATGTGATAGTGAACAGGCATTAAGCATCGATGAATTTACGGAACTGTACAAACAAATGAAAGATATAGGAAATGCCATAGGAAAGGATGTAAAATAATATGTATGATTTAAATGTTGAAGATTTATGCAGTGGTTTGTTTTCGGATGTAATGGATTCGTTGGGATACAGGCACCAGGTAATAACAGGATTTATCAAAAATAAAGATCTGGTTAGTGCCTTGGGACGAGCAAGAACGGTTAAAATAGAAACTATGGATACAAAAGATGAAAATATTAGAAAAGGTTTGTCTTTTTTGGCAGAGGTTGGAAAAGACGAAGTTTTAATTGTTAAAGGGAGTAATGAATTTGCATATTTTGGAGAATTGATGACGAAATTATCCACACGTCAACAGATAGAAGGCGTTATCATCGATGGTCTGACAAGAGATACTAACTACACCCATAGCAAGTTCGTTACATTACCAATAATGGCAAAAGGCTATTCTCCGGTTGATATTAAAGGAAGAGGAAGAGTAGAAGATACAGATGTAGTAATAGAAATTGATGGCATTAAGGTTAAACCAAATGATTTGATTTATATGGATAATGAAGCTATCTGTGTTGTGCCGAAAGAAATTGAAGAAGAAGTAATTCGTTTAGTAAAAGAAAAGATAGCGGAAGAACAAAGAATAACAGAATTAATAAAGAGTGGTATATCTGTAGAAAAGCTATTAGAAACAGTAGTGGAGTTTTAATAATGACAAAAAAAGATAGAGTTAAATACCTTTTTATGGATGTAGATGGGACACTTACAAACGGACAATTAAATATAGGAAATGATGGAGAAGTATTTAAATCATTTTATTGCAGAGACGGATTGGGGATATTGAGAGCCAATCAAAGAGGGATTACGCCTATCATTATTACATCGCGTAAATCGGAAATTGTTGAACAAAGAGCAAGAGAATTAAATATTGAGCATGTATTTCAAGGTCTTAATGAAAAAAAGATAGACCAGATGGAAAAAATAGTTCAGCAATTTAACATAGAAAAGGGTGAAATAGCATACATCGGTGATGATATTAATGATTTAGAATGTATGCAGATATCAGATATTGTTGGTTGTCCGCAGGATTCGGTTAATGAAGTGAAGAAAGTAGCGACATATATATGTAAACATAAAGGTGGCGAAGGAGCCGTTCGGGAGTTTATTGACTGGATTTTGGAATAATAGATGATAATTGAAGAGATGATATTACAAATTGGCATTTGTTATAATGCTTAAGAGGAAAACACAATGAAAGTCATTATTTTAGCAGGCGGTCTGCCGAGTACAATTGCAGAAGACAAAGAGGGAATCCCAAAGCCTATGGTGGAGATAGGGGAAAGTCCTATTCTGTGGCATATCATGAAAAAATATGCGGCCTATGGTTTCAATGAATTTATCATATGTGCCGGCTATAAGATTGATAGGATTAAAGATTATTTTAAGGATTTCTATATTTATCAGTCGGATATTACGGTGGATCTGCAGACGAATACGATTCAGATACATAAAAATATTACTGAGGACTGGAAGGTTACGATTGTCGACACGGGACTCTACTCTTCAACAGGGCAGAGAATAAGCAGAATAGAACAATACATACAGGAAGATGATTTTATTGTGACTTATGGCGACTGTCTTGATGATATTGATGTTGCAGACATGGTGCAGTATCACAGGACACAGGAGAAGCTTGCGACGATGGTGGCAGCAAGACCGTCAGGAAGGCATACACTGCTCGCTTTGGATGATATAGGCAATTATCTGGGAAAAAACAGCAAGCCGGATACGAATGCATGGACGAACACGGGGACCTATATTTTCAGAAAACAGGTATTTAATCATTTGATGGGCAATTACAGTCTGGAGGATCAGTTGTTGGACAGACTGGCACAGAAGCAGCAGATTACGACATACAAACATGATGGATTCTGGAGCCCGGTAGAGACGCAGCGTGATAAGGAATATATGCAGAACTTATGGAATGCGGGAATAGCGCCGTGGAGGACCTGGTAGGAAGGATAACCGTATGAAGGTAGTAATATTAGCAGGCGGCAAGGGAAGCCGTATCAGTGAGGAATCTAAGATGCGGCCAAAGCCGATGATTGAGATAGGCGGAAAACCAATTCTCTGGCATATCATGAAGATATATGCGGCCTACGGCCTGAATGAATTTATCATATGCTGTGGCTACAAAGGATATATGATAAAAGAATACTTTACCCATTATTATATGTACCAGACGGATACTGCATTCAATCTGAAAGATGACACAAGTGTCGCTTACACGAGTACCGTGGAACCATGGAAAGTCACGCTGGCGGATACCGGACTTGAGACACTGACAGCGGGAAGGATACTGAAGATTCGGGAGTATCTCGACCAGGAGGAGGACTTTCTCCTGACCTATGGGGACGGGGTATCGGATGTGAATATCCGGGAACTGATAGAATTCCACAGAGCGCATGGGAAGCTGGCCACGATTACAGCGACACAGCCGGCAGGAAGATTCGGTGCGATTAAGCTGCGGGAGGATCATTCCGTAGAGAGTTTTAAGGAAAAGGCAAGAAAAGATCAGTCCTGGGTAAATACGGGCTTTATGGTATTGAAAAAAGGAATCTTTGAGTATCTTGGAGATGGCAGCCAGATGCTGGAAGCCGCACCTTTTGAGAGCCTTGCAGCAGATGGGCAGATGATGGCATATAAACATACAGGGTTCTGGTCTCCGATGGACACGATGCACGACAAAGAATATCTGGAAGGCCTGCTTGACAAGGGACAAGCTCCATGGAAAATATGGGATAAAGGGTGATGAGGGATGGATTTATCATTTTACAGAGACAAGAAGGTATTGATTACGGGACATACAGGTTTTAAAGGAAGCTGGATGTGCAAGGTCCTATTGCAGGCAGGGGCCAGCGTAACAGGCTATGCACTGGAAGCATCGGCAGGACCTGATTTATTCACCCTATGCGATCTGGGGACAAACATAAATTCGATTGCAGGCGATGTGAGAGATCTCGAGCATCTGCGTAGCGTATTTGAAGAAGTACAGCCGGAGATTGTAATCCATATGGCGGCCCAGCCGCTGGTGAGGGAATCTTATCAGAATCCGGTATATACGTATGACGTGAATGTGATGGGAACGGTCAATGTATTGGAATGTGTTCGCACCACAGATACGGTTCGTTCTTTTTTGAATGTAACGACAGATAAGGTGTATCTGAATAAAGAATGGGAATGGGGATTTCGCGAGAATGAAGAATTGAATGGCTATGACCCGTATTCTAATTCCAAATCCTGTTCGGAGCTGGTGACGAGCAGCTATAAGAATTCATTTTTTAATAGAAACGATAAAAACGGTAAGAAGACAGCAATTTCTACGGCACGTGCGGGCAATGTCATCGGAGGCGGAGATTTTGCGGCAGACCGGATTATTCCGGATTGTGTGCGTGCGGCTATGGAGAAGAAGAATATAATAGTAAGGAATCCATTTTCCATCAGACCTTACCAGCATGTTCTGGAACCGATCAGGGCATACCTTATGATTGCTAAGGCGCAGTATGAAGACGGATATTATGCAGGGAGCTATAACGTTGGTCCGGATGAGGCAGACTGTTTTACGACTGGTGATCTGGTTACGCTATTTTGCGAGAAGTGGAATCAGGCCACGGGAATGGATCTTAAATGGGAAGACTGGTATGACGGCGGACCGCATGAAGCTAATTTTTTAAAGTTAGACTGCTCCAGGTTAAAGAACACCTTCCACTGGAAGCCGCGCTGGAATGTGGAAAAAGCAATGGATAAAATAGTGGAATGGAATGTGGTGTATCTGAATGGCGGGGATGTTGCTGCCTGTATGGATATGCAGATTCAGGAATTTTTTGGAAATTTAATAGAAAATTAATAAATTTTTACGAAAGAATATATAAGTCAGTCATATCATTAAATTGGTGTAGACTGACTTGGCAGTTATAAGACAAGATTCCTTCTAGACCAAATACAGAAGAAAAGAGACGAAACAAAAACAAAATGAGGGAATTAAGTGTTGTAATGTATCACTATGTGAGAGATCTGGAGAACAGCAGGTATCCGAAGATCAAGGGACTGGATTATTCACTTTTCAGACAGCAGATACAGTATTTAAAAGAAAATTTTTCGATTATTACCATGGAGGAGCTGATCGCTTCTTACGAAGAGGCATACGAATTACCGGAGAATGCATTATTATTGTCTTTTGATGATGGCTATAAGGATCATTATCTGAATGTATATCCGGTTTTAAAAGAATATGGGATTCAAGGCTCTTTTTTTATTCCGGGGAAGACTTTTCATGAAAGCGTGCTGCTGGATGTGAACAAGATTCATTTTATTCTGGCAAGTATGCCGATACGGGAACTGGTGACATGTCTGATGGCGCAGCTGGATTTCTACAGAGGACAGGAATATACCTACGAGACAAATGAAGTACTCTATAAAAAGTATGCGGTTGCCAATCGGTTTGATTCCGCAGATATTATTTTTGTAAAACGCATCCTGCAGACAGTATTACCGGAGGAATTACGCAAAGTGATTGCCAGCAATCTGTTTGAACAGGCGGTAGGCCTGGAAGAGGCAAAGTTTGCAAAAGAACTATATATGAATTATGATCAGATCAAATGTATGAAACTGGATGGGATGCACATAGGGC
>JAEWWQ010000295.1 GCA_023458855.1 Bacillota bacterium | reverse complement strand
AAATAATTGTGTAAATCCCATTAATAGCCCGTCTGCAAATTGATCTACGTCCGCTATGACACGGCTTACGATTTCTCCTGACGAATGCGCATCCAGATATTGCAGCGGAAGAATCTCTATTTTCCGGAATGCTTCTTCACGAATATCCCTTACCACATGATAAGTTACTTTGTTATTGATTACATTCATAATCCATTGCGCAACAGCCGTCGCAGCAGCTACAAGCAAGCCTTTTCCCAGCAATGCTCTGATTTTTCCAAACTCGATCTGACCATATACGATCTGATCAATGGCATTTCCGATAATAATCGGCATATACAACGTAAGTGCGACTATAATGCCTGCCAGAATAATAGAGATTACCATGAGCCATATATATTTTTTAACATATTTCAGAATCTTAAGCAATGTCTCCTTCTGCTCTGCTCTTTTTCTCATTGCACTGCCTCCTTCTTATACTGTGATTCATAAATTTCTCTATATACTTCACAGCCGGTAAGCAGTTCATCATGCGTACCTTTTCCGACAATACGACCGTCTTCCAGAACCAGAATCTGATCTGCGTCCTGAATCGCGGAAGTACGCTGGGACACAATAAACACTGTCGGATGATAATCCAGTTCTCTGATTGCTTTCCTTAATCTTGCATCTGTAGCCATATCAAGTGCAGAAGCACTATCATCCAGTATCAGAATCTCCGGCCGCTTTACCAGTGCCCTTGCAATCGTAAGCCGCTGTTTCTGACCACCCGACAGATTTTTCCCGCCTTGTGTCACTACAGCATCCAATCCTCCCTTTTCTCTGACAATATCTTCTGCCTGTGCCACTGCAATCGCTCTTTCCATCTGCTCCACTGTCGCATCCTTCTTTCCGACCTGAAGATTGCTGGCTATCGTCCCCTTGAACAGAACTGCCTTTTGCAATACAATTCCTATTTTTTCCGTCAGCTCTTCTGCTGTATAGTCTTTCACGTCTTTCCCATAAATCAGTATTTCACCGATGGTAGCATCATAAAACCTTGGAATCATATTTACAATAGAACTCTTACCTGAACCTGTTCCGCCAATGATACCAATTACCTGGCCCCTCTTTGCAGAAAAGTCAATATCCGTGAGCGATTCCTCTCCGGCATTATGGTAGGTCAAAGATACATGGCGATACGTAACTGCATCCTCCGACTGTGAAAGGCTGCACTCGTCATGGGAATTCAGCTGATTCCCATATATCATGGAAGACTTTATCTGGAAGACATCCTGAATACGATTTCCGCTCGCAAGTGCTTTATTCACAGTAATAATCAGATTTGCAAGTTTAATCAGTTCTACAAGAATCTGAGACATATAATTATACAACGCGATTACCTGTCCCTGGGTAAGGATTCCTGCATCTACCTGCAGCGTGCCTGTCCAAATCAGTCGTAAAATAGCAATATTAATAATCACATAGGTAACCGGATTCATGAAGGCCGATATGCTTCCTGTCCTTTTCTGTTGTTTCGTAAGTTCTTCATTGCGATTTGTAAATCTTTTAATTTCTTCCTCTTCTTTACAAAATGCCCGTATCACACGCACTCCAAGCAGATTCTCACGCGTCAGGCTCAGTACCTTGTCAAGCTTCTGCTGTACCGCTTTTAGCATCGGAATGTTAATCATCATGATTCCGAACACTACAATTGATAACAACAGGATTGCCCCTACAAAATGTAATGCTGACTTCACATCAATGGCAAATGCCATAATCATTGCACCAAACACTACAAACGGAGAGCGTAGAAAAAGCCTTAAGACCATATTAACACCTGTCTGCGCCTGATTGACATCGCTTGTCATTCTGGTAATCATAGTGGAGGTACCGAGTGCATCTATCTCTGTAAAGGAGAATCCTTGTAAATGTACAAATAGCGCATGCCGCAGCTGCGTCGCAAATCCAACTGCCGCTTTCGCCGCAAAAAACTGCGCTGTCACAGATGTTATCAGCCCAATCAATGCAAGTATGATCAGCAGCAGACACATCTGATAAATGTAGATCTGATTATGATTCCCGATTCCTCTGTCTATAATCGCCGCCATTACAAGCGGTACCGTCAACTCAAAAGATGCTTCCAGCATTTTAAATAAAGGTGCCAGGACGCATTCTTTTTTGTACGCTCTCAGATATATCAGTAACTCCTTCATTTCATAATCCTCTTTCCACTAAGTTTTTGGGGAAAATTATTTTTCAGACCCGGACCCCATTATATACCTTTCTTCTTTTTTTGGCAAAACTAAAAAACCGAAGACACACTTTCTTGTCTACGGTTTTAACTCTTACCAAATTTTTATTTTTTTCTTTCAAGCATTATTCTGGCAATTTCTTTTTTGCGATAATTTTCCAGTTTTTGCCTGTCGATATCCATATATTTCGATATCTTTTCGATCAGATATGCTGCCAATCGTTCCTTATACTCAGAGTGCTCCGGTCGGTGCATCAGTATATTGGACACCAGATTCGCAATATCATGCTCCCGCTCTCCTTCATGACAGTGCGCGAAGTCTACTCCGTAAAAGACCTGCTCCTCTTCCTCATATATAAAGTTATTGAGATTCAAATCACCCAGACATGTGGATTCGTGTGCCTGCCAGTTCATCTCACTGTAAAATAAAAATAAATATTCCAGCAGGCAATCCCATATCTGCCAATCTACATCTTCTTTCCTTTGTTGATAAATATGTTCTTGTTCCTCCAGTATCTCAAGTGCTGTTCTGCCATGAATATAGGATAAAACCAATGTATTCTGCTGTCTTCCGATGATATCCGGTACACTCACCCGGTTTCGGATGGTTATATAGATGTTTATCTCTTTTTTTAAGGCATCAAGCGTTTTAAATTCCTTCCGGACAATACAGGTATCCTTTCGCATTTCCATCATTACGATGTTCCTTTTACTATACAATACATGTTCTCTCATCATACCTTTTTCTATACAGGTACCTGCACGTGATGTCTTAAATTCCTGCCTCCGTCAACTTATGTACAAGTAGCCGGTACACCTTTCCCCTTTGTTTTCATTCCCCTTTTACCATTTTACAAGTATCTCTTTACTACCATTATTCTTTCTCATTATTTTCTTCCTATAATGCAAATATTATTATAATATATTTCTATTTGTTTTTCCACTTTTTTCTTATAATTTGTCTAATTATATTTGTTTTCAGTTTTGTATTTCATTTTTTCTGACTATTTATTTATTTTATTAAATAAATTATGTTAATTATATGTAAAATCTTTTTTTATCATTTTTATTATGTGAATTGCGCAAGTTGATTTTATATAATTTTTATACCAATTTTAGAATTTAATTAGAATTGACTGATTTATTTTATAATGCTATAATTACACTACCATATTTACAGTAGATCTTCCTATGTTTCCGGCATTGTTTATCCTTTCAGCACAACACTGAAAACATAGCACACAGTATGATGATAAAATGAATCGGGAGGTACTTTTATGAAATTAAAATCACTGCTTATTACTGTTTTTACCGCTGTTTGCATTAGTTCAACTGCTGTTGTTGCCCTATTTGCGGATCATACAATTCAGCAACAGACATCTGCAAAAATCGAATCTGAACTTAGTTCAAAAACATTTCAGCTGGCAAGCGACGTTAATGGCTGGATGCTCGGAAAGGCCCAGGTTGCCGAAGGCATCGCCGCCCTTATGGGAACAGGTATTGGCAGCGAAATTACACCTGAATACCTTAATC
>JAEWWQ010000294.1 GCA_023458855.1 Bacillota bacterium | reverse complement strand
AAGTAGTAATCCCCTTTATCACTTGGAGCCCAATAAGGACTTCCTCCATTTGCCTGATATAAATGCTGCAATTCTTCAGTCTGTCCAATGAGATTATTTTTCCCGATATAATAAGTACTTCCGGGATTTGCATTGAATTCTCCCCCTGAAACTGCATGCCCTGTCACAACCAGCGGGCCTTTCATCGAAATAATATTTCCAACCAAATATCTTATTAAGTCCGGTGAAAATCCAATTGGCACCTGACCATTTTCTCTTTCGAAACCGACACTTAAACTCCTTGGACTATAAAAACTGCCGCCCACAGCCATAGCACCTTCTACATCAACGATATTATTGGCATCCCCAAATACAAATAAATTGAACCGAGAGGCCAGACCAAATGGCTGCCCCGGTATGTCTTCCCAGTTTATATTTTGATAAGGGATTCCAATAATCGGATTGGCTTCTCTGCCAAAAACAGTATTATCCATATATAGTATGGGAACCTCCTTGCATGATATGAAATCCTCTTTGTATTCAGTTTATTCCAAAATAAATTTATTGTGTTTACATTTAATTTTTTTGTAGTGCATATTTATGATAAAACTTTAAATAATACTAATGTACTATCAATATATTATTTGGAGGTTATTATAATGGGAATCGTAACTAACTCTACAGACAAAAATCAACCTTGCATTGATTCATGTAACAGATGCATGCAGGCGTGTTATGAATGTTTTCAAGCTTGCCTGGATGAATCAGATGTTCAAGCAAGGAAAACCTGCATCAGTACACTTATTGAATGTGCCATGATGTGCCAAATGTCATCTGTGATGATGTCAATGAACTCACAATCAGCAATGCAGCATTGTCAGCTCTGTTCTGCCATCTGCGACAAGTGCGCACAGGAATGTGAAATGTTCAAAGATCAGCATTGTAAGACTTGTGCTGCTGAATGTAAAAAGTGTTCGGCAGATTGCAAAAGTATGTCCAACATGTAATCTTTTGAATGAAACCCCAAATTTATGTGCATACTATTTCTGAAAGGTGGTGTATCCATGTTAAAAGATGGGAAAGAAAATCCAAAACCACAGGATGAATACGATGATGACAATATTCCTGAAATTGATCTTCCACTGAAGGAAGGCGAATCTTCTGTAGAACCATTACCGGCATCCAGCCGCCCTCGCAGGGATGGACCGGGAGGGAGCTGATACTCTCTCCCCCTTAATGAATATTACACTAAATTCGGATAAAAACGTTTACTTACAACTGCCCAATCAATATTTTTCATAAAATTATTGATATATGCATCTTTTTTATCTGCATATTGGAGAAAATATGCATGTTCATACATATCTAATACTAATACCGGTGTTGAAAGAGCAATATTACCTACATCATGCGCATCCAGACTAATATTCCTGAATCGGTATGAGCGCCAGTCATAAGCTAATACGACCCAGCCCCTGCTGGCCTTTGCTGTAGCAGTAAAATGTTTTTTCCATTCTTCAAAGCTTCCAAAATCCCTGGCGATATACCTTTGCAATACTGCATTTGGCTGCTTTTGTCCGTTACCAATATTTTCAAAATAAAGTTCATGAAGAATAACACCATTTAATGCAAAAGTTTCACCCCTTTTAATCCCTCTGTACTGGCTATATGTCGCATTGGCCTTATCCAGACTGGTATTTTCCAAAAGCAGTTGATCAATTTCATTCATCTTATTAATGTATCCTTCATACAGTCTCAGGTGTGCCTCAAATTGTTCTCGGTCAATAACTGTTATATCCTGTGTGTACTCAAATTCTATTTTCGTAAATTTCATATTGAAAACCTTTAATCTTGTTTTATTATAAATATATTCATATGTTTAAAATTCTGTTTCCATATTTACCAATAAGCTCCTATTGAGTAAATGTTACAAAATTGTTACAATTCATTTGTACCTGATTAATACGCACACTTCAAAGGAGGACTACATTATGTTTTATTCATTTAACTGTAGCGATTTGTTAGAAATATTACGTAAATGTTTCAGAAACGGCTAATATAATTTGGCTCTGGCTTATGCCAGAGCTTCTTTTTTTTCACAAAAATTTTTTTGAGCATTTCGAATATTTATCCAGAATCTGCCTATACTAACTTTAAAGAAAGGATGATGATTATGGATAATAAAGCTATGGATAATATACCTATAAAGACAACACCATATAGTGAACCAATGCAAAATGATTTTGACGACATCCCAAAAGAAGATTTACCTAACAGAATTATTCCAGCGGAGGATTCTGCCGAAGAAGACAGCAACAAGAAATAATGACTAATAGGTCTCACAATTCTGCTTATAAAATGCCTGCGGATATCCACATACGGAGCATATTTCCGGCGCACACTCACCGTAGAACAGCTGTCCGCAGTTCATACATATCCATATTGTATTTCTTTGCTTACAAAATAAACTGCCTTCTGCCAGTTCGAGAGCAAACTTCTCAAAACGAAAATTCTGATATTGTTCGATTATGGCAACTTCTCTGAATAACCTTGCTATTTCCGAATATCCTTCTGCCATTGCCTGTTCCGCATACGTAGTATACATTCTGGTCGCCTCATAGGTCTCCCCTCCTAATGCTTCCTCCAGATTCTCCATTGTACTCGGTATTCATCCATCATTCATCTGCCTCAACCAGATTTTGGCATGTTCCTTTTCATTATGGGAAAACTCATCATAAGTTTCTCCGATTACCTCGTACCCATCAGTTCTCGCCTTATCTGCATATATCCTGTACTTTGTGCTGGACATACGTTCAATATCATATGCCTTCTGCAGATTTTTATAGGTTTCGCTATCTTTAAATTCCATATTATTTTCCCTATGATTTTTTATCTATTTTATTATATGTGTCTCCTGGAAAATATATCTATTCAGAACATTTTCTATCTTTAGAATTTATATTCTAGAAGGATATTTTTCGATAAAACTTTTTTGACAGACAGATAATCCATACTAAAGATACCAGGAGCGCAGCTGACACATTCAGCGGTCCACTCTTTTGTACTATTTTTGCCATCCAGAAGCCAGGAAGGGGCGACGCAAGATATTCTATCCTTTCTGTTATAAAAAACGGCACCATAATTCCTAAGACCATAAGTGATGACAGCTTTGTCACTGCCATCCCCTCTAATTTGTTGCCCGAAAAAGAGACAATCATCAAAGCAATTATCAAGCCATGCAGGGAAGCTACAATAGCAGTCACCAGCAGCGTTTCCAGGCGGACAGAGATCAGGCTGAAAACATCTGAGATTGCCATAGTAAAAAGAAATGAAAATACGGACGGTATTCCAAGCCTTGCTATCAGGTATCCCCTTCTTCCCAAAGGTGTCACAGCCAGATAGCCTGATATGTGTACATCTATCTCTTCCAATATGACCATTGCCGCTGCAAAATTAAACATCATAGGTGTTATCAGGGAAAGGAATAAATCAAATAGGGCAAAGTAGGGAAAAAGTATTTCTGTACTTTTAAAATAGCCGGTCAATAATTTCTCAGCTTCCGGAATGCCAAATTTAAAGAGAATGCCGCACAAAACAGGCGCTATACAGGACATCACCAGCATGCCATCATTCTTTACACAATGGAGCATCTGCAGAAAACCCGATATAATAGATTTCATAATTTTACTCCTCCTACGCTTTTCCACATCTTAGACACACAACGGTATGAAATGACAAACAGTACGGCAATCGCAATTACCCCCAGGCAAAGGCATATCGGGTACCATCTGCGTACACCATTCCCATAACCATACAGAAAAAGAATTCCTGGAATAAAACATATAATTTCAATTGGAATGATTACCATAAAGAACTGGTTGAGACTTCCTATTTTAGTTGCAGCAATCAGCCCGATCAAAGAAAAAATCACGGAAGCAGACATTGTGCCGATAAATATCAATATCAGATTGCTTTCCCCTGCAGCTACTGCCAGTACCATGGCAACTATAATAGAAATTAAAAAAAGGGATATTACCTTTGACATGATATATTCCCAAACAGTAACAGGCGAAACAGCCAGCGCTTCCATGACCCGCTGACTCTTTTCCAATAATACAATTGCCCCCATAAAAAATAATCCCATGGCTGCAGGATCCGAAAAGATCATAATAGCTGCTGCTTTTCCTCTCCAGGAAACCGGAAATGCAAATAACAGGGCAATATAAAAAACCGTCAAAATCATATATACAAGATAAAATCCGTATTTTGCCTGAAAACGTATATCTCCAATTATTAGATTTAGAAATCTCATTGCAGCGTCCTCCCCGTAAGTTCCATGAAAATATCATTCAAGGTAGGTTCCCCACTATGAATAGACATTAAGCGGTTACTTTTTATTACAGACCGCAGTTTCTCATCTTCTGATATTCTGGCAAGCAGACATTCTGCATTCTGTTCCCCGTTGTCAAAGTAACTGTACTTTACAGTTGCAGCCCCCTTTGACATAATCAGATTATGCGGACTGTCTAAGGCACAGATTTTGCCATTTACAATAAATGCCACCTTGTCACAAAGTTCCGTTGCATCAAGCATATTGTGAGTAGTCAGTATAATTGTTTTCCCCTTTTTCTTTTCTGCCAGAATCATATCTTTCATGAGTCTGCTATTGGTCGGATCAAGTCCGCTTGTCGGTTCATCTAAAAACAGGATTGCCGGATTATGCAGCAGGGCCTTTACAAAATTGAGCCGGGATCTCATACCTTTTGAATAGTCAGAAACTTTCTTATCTGCATCGTTCTGCAGGCTGACGGCTTCAAGAAGTGCCGGGATCGACTCTGGCTGTCTTGTGTATAAAGAGGAAAAAAATTGTAAGTTCTGTCTTGCAGTAAGCTTTTCATAGAGCGTGGAAAATTCAAAATCAACACCGATATTTTCATAAAAACCCTTCTTATGAGTCTTACATTCCATTCCATTGATTGCTGCCGAACCCTGGTAAGTGCAGATGAGTCCTGTCAGAATTTTTTGCAGTGTGGTCTTTCCCGCACCAGACGGTCCCAGAAATCCGAAAATCTCACCATCTGCAACGGAAAAATTAATTTCTTTTATAAAAGGTCTGCCTGTGTAACTAAAAGATAAATTTTTTACTTCAATCATGTGATCCCTCCATATACTATTTGACTATATTTGTTTCATTAGTCATTATATGACTAATGAGTAGTCCGGTAGAAGTAAGCTTCCGCCGGACAAAATCATTTCATTAATTGCATCACCAGACCCTTAATCAGTAGTTTCAATCCCTGATTATAATATTCCTGGCTAAATTCCTCTTTATGAAGCATTACAAAGAAAATCTCTCTGAATGCAGCACTGAATGCATCTAAATCTTCTTTTCCTTTCTTTTGATAGGAAAGTATCGTAAATATCTTCTCTACCATAGAATTGTCATGTACAAGATGTCTTGCCAGAACATCCTCCGGCAGCTTTCTCTCCAGAATTTCTATCTCGTCAGAATTCATCGTTTTTAAAATCGGCATTTCTTCAGCCGCTTTATAAAATCCGAAAAGTAAGTCTGTCAGCTGCTCGCAGGAAACTGTCTTACGATCAAGACCGCTTAATGCATCATACAATTTCTGTTCCATCTTATCATGCTGCTCCAGTATCACCTCAAACAATAACAATTCTTTAGACTGATAAAATAAATAAAACGTTCCTTTGGGAATTTTTACACGTTTTACAAGCTCGTCAACAGTCGTACGTCTTATTCCATATTGGGCAAGACATTTTTCCCCTTCCTCCTTTAAGCGTTTGATAATATACTTTTTTTCCTGTTCAGAATAACATTTAGGCAACCATTCCACCTCTTTTTGACTATTTTAGTTTGTATAGTCATTATAGTATTCGGTATCGCTTCTGTCAATTACTAAAATAATTTTTTTAACAATACCGCAACTGCTTTCATGGGTTCCTCAGTGTTATAAATCAGAATATTTTCTTTTATTTTCAGGTCAGCCCTGCTGTCTGAATAACAATCCACAATTTCGTAAGAATCTCTTAAGTCAATTTCTATTGGCGGTATGATTCCATGAAAGGTATGAATGATCACATAGGCTTCCTCCTGATTTCCGGTTCTTAAGATTCCCTGCCAGCCTTCCGGATGGCGGTAGGCTGACAGCCCGCTTCCATAGAAATAAGTAGTTCCCTCCTTAATGATCGGCGCTATTTTCCGATAAAACTTCATTCCCCGCTCTACAAGATCCCAGGTATCTTTTGTTAATTCTATGACATCACCGGAAATACACATTCTTCCCAAAAATGTATTGATCAGAGAATAGGCAATCCGCTTTGCGGAGTCTTCTTTCCTAAGCACGCACCAGATCTGACTCTGGCTCGGTAAGATCGTTCTATGAAGATTTGCTGCAATAATTGGTATTTCCTCGCATTCGTGTGCATCCGAAAAGGAAGCCATACTGCACTCTGACATCATAAGCGGCTCCAGCTTATGTCCGCCCGAAGCACAATTCTCCAATATTATTTCCGGCACTTCCTGTTTTATTTTTCTGATAAACTGTAAGGATGCCTGCATATTCTGACGCAAGCCTTCTCCCAATGATTCTGCTCCATCACATCCAACTCCGATGCTGTCATTATAATCCATTTTCACATATTCTATTTTATACTTTTTGATCATTTTAATTACTTTTTGAGTGAGATACTCTTCTACCCACTCCTGTCTCATATCCCAGAATCTTCGCATCGTCGTGGTAAGAACCTGTTCATCTCTGTGAAGTAAATGCTCTTCCTTGTGATAAGCCCGGGAAGCGCTTCCTACATTATCGATTTCAAACCAGATACCCGGCTTCAACCCTGCTGAACGAATCATTTCTATGGTATCTTCCATCCCATTTGGAAACAGATCCTCCGAAACCTCATAATCTCCCATTGAGATATCCCAGGGAACTCCTTTTTCTTTATACCATCCGCAGTCAATGACAAAATAGGAAAAGCCTTTTTCCTTAATTACCTGAATGATTTTCCTGATATTTTCATCAGACGGACATCCCCATGTTGTGCAGTATTCATTGAAAATAATCGGAAGTTCCTCTTCCCATTTCGGCATTTGAGAAATATATTTTTTGCCTGCACGTGTCAATCTTTGTGAGACATTATCTACGCTCCCACCTATACAAACAGATACAACTGCCTTCGGCGTCATGAAACTCTGTTTGGGTTCTACTTTTTTCATCCAGTGTCCGAAATCCCGATCTGCCAATCCACCGGAAATGGAAAGTCCATCATCCTTTCTATATATCTCCATCTGCCACGATGCGTTATGAGCGATTTGTGCTCCCCAGACTACCTGATTCCTGGTATCTTCAATCGCCAGAAATGGAAAATAGCCATTTACAGGCATGGAACCAATCTGTCCAAATCGTTCACATCTGACCGCATGGGTAGCCCATGCAGGTTCTAACTGCAATTCTTCAATACTCCTTTTTTCAACTCTTCCCTCCATGCTCCACACGCTTCTGATTCTATACGCCTGCAGTGAATCATGTGCATCACCCTCGATAAAAGGTGTCAGTCCTCCCATTGAAAAACTGCTGAAGAGTTCAAGCATCACAGGCTCTGCGGAATGATTCTCAAACTCCGCATATACCTCAATACTTTCCTCCTGGTACCATCTTACATAATGCTTTATAATATAACCACGCTCATCTGTTAACCATGTTACGATCTCTTTATGATCCGAATACTCCTGCTCTAATTGATTTTTGTATTTTAACTTCTTTACAGACTCACTCTGGCGCAATGTATTTCCACCCGCATATCCCCCAAGATAGGTATCTCCTGTATACTTTATCTGAACAATGGAATCGACTTCCTGAGCCTTTTTTGAAAAATCAAGCGGTACCATTCCATAGGGAAGCAGATACATTCCTACCTGATAAGTGTCGGTATCCATATAATAGATCAATTTCATATCACCCAGATGATATTGCTTTAATTCCTGTATCATTTTCTTTATCCTTTCACTGCACCCACTGTCATACCTTTAATAAAATATTTCTGCAGACTTAAAAAAAGTATTGCTATTGGTAAGACAGATATCACTATTGCTGCTATTGCAGTCGTATAATCACTTGTCTGTGTTGAAAACAATGATTGAATGGAAACTGTCAATGTTTTTAATTCCTTAGAGCTTAAGTACAGGTTTGCCATTAAGTAATCGTTCCAGATTTGAAATGACTGCATAATGATCAAGGTTGCCATTGCCGGTTTTAGCAGGGGCATAACAATTACCATATAAGTCCTAAGGATAGAGCACCCATCTATTTTAGCAGCTTCTTCCAATTCCACGGGAACCGTGGACATAAAACTGTTCATCAGGAAAATACCGAATGACATCCCTGTAGCTACATACATCAGAATAATACCAAGCCTTGTATTGGTCAGATGCATTTTATTTCCAATAATAAAGATCGATAAAAATAATGCCTGATAGGGAATCAGTATCCCCACAATAAAATAAATATAGCAGAACTTGAAAAATTTATGTCCGCACCTTGCAATCGCCCACGCTGTTGTTCCACATAAAATTGCCAGTATGAACACAGAAATAAAAGTATAAAAAAATGTATTAAAGAAGGTTGTGGCCAGGTTCAGTTTTTTAAATGCAACACGGTAATTATCGAGACTCCACTGCTGCGGTAATGCCAATGGATTTCCCAAATATAGTTCTTTCTTTGTCTTAAATGAATAATTGAAAATAATAAATATAGGAAATACAAATACAAGCGCGACCAAAGTCATACATATCTGAATTAGGAATGTCTGGAATGTAAATTTTTCTTTTACTTCTTTATCATTTTCTTTTATATTTTTTACTCGTTTCATGCCTGTACCTCTCTTTTTTTCAATATTCCCACCTGCACTACTGCAACTAATAAGAGTGCTATGATCAGAGAAATTGACAATGCAGAACCATATCCATATTGCCTTCCCCCAATAGCAGTGTCATAAATCAAATATATAATTGAGGTAGAGGCACGTCCTGGTCCGCCTCCGGTCGAAGACACCATTAAATCGTACACTTTTAGGGAACCCGTTGTGATTCCTACAATACAAATCGTAAAGCTTGGTGCCAGCATCGGTACTGTAACATGACGGAATCTCTGACCCCATTTTGCGCCGTCAATCTTAGCTGCTTCATAGAGTTCTGTCGGAATTGACTGTAGACCGGCCAGATAAATTAACATCCAATAGCCAATCCATTGCCAGTTATTTGCCAATAACAGTCCTGACAATACCGTTTTCTGATTTCCGAATAACTTTACATCAAGATTCAAATGCAGAAATTCCATCAGAGACGGAAGTATATTGGAAAACATTCTTAACCAGATAAATCCGGCTACAACAGCACTGATAAGACACGGAATAAATAAAATGGTCCGAAAAACTTTTTTAAACCGGATCCCTGAATCCAGGATAACCGCCAGTATCAATGCAAATGTATTTTGTATAAGTACATTCCAAAATGTAAATTTAAGAGTGAACCACCAGGCCGTTCCCACATAATTATCCTGGAACATCTTAATGTAATTTGAGAATCCCACCATTTGCTTATCTACTGTCAGACCATTCCAGCTCGTCAGCGAATAACGAAATGTTAAGATCATTGGTATGATTACACCTACCGTAAATATTAAAAATCCAGGAGACACTAATAGTAAATACTGAAGAAATTCTTTTTGCTTTGCCGTTCTATTTTTCATTCTATCATCCTCTTAAAAATAGGTGCCAACAATTTCGGCACCTATTTACTCATTTCCTATTTTCCTTATGGTTTGCTTACATCTTTTCTTGCATCTGCTGCTTTCAATGCATCCTCCAGAGTCTGATTTCCTAACAGCCACTCCGTAATATCATTTGCATTTTCATCCTGAAATCCGCCCCATACAAGCTGCGTATTTCCTGTATTAGCATCTACGATCTGACCTGCTGCCGCATACGTATCAATATCAGACTGACTTGGATTCTGGAATGTCGGTGAAACATCTTTTAGCATAGATGCCGTCTTTGTATAGTCATAGATTTCTACTGCCAGATCTTTATCATTTGCAATCAGATTCAATACAGCATCTACAGCATCATTATTTTCTGTGTTGGCACTCTTCATAAAGGTAATATTTGGTTCAAATATTAATTTTGAATCTCCAGTCTGATTTGGAAAAGGGAATATACCGAAATCAAAATTTTCATCAATATCCAGAAGGTTCTGTATTGACCATGCACCAGACACTTTCATTGCCGCTTCTCCATTTACCATTCTGGCATCACATTCTGTCTGTTCCAGTGAAAATGTATCTTCAAAAGTGTTATCATAAATCAGTTTGTTATATTCATAACATTTTTTATATTCCTCTGAATCAGTGAAAGATACTGTTCCTGCTCGCAGATCATCTCCCCAGGTTGGATATTTATTAAATACATCATTAATCGCAAACTGCATTGTTATATTACCAATACTCCACGAATCTACAAAGTGAGATGCGAAAGGCTTAATACCATTTTGATTGAAGGTATCGATGACCTTTTGTAAATCTTCCTGCGTTTTCGGTACCTCCAGACCATATTCTTTAAATAAGGCCCTGTTATAGTAAACCCCCTGATATAAGGCATTATATACCATACCATATATTTTTCCGTCAACTGTCACACCGGCTGTGGCATCATCAAGTACATTATTGATTCCCTCCAGATCAGATAAGTCACCAAGCACTCCCAGTGGTGCATATGTGGCTACATCCTGACCCTTTCCGATAATAATGTCCGGAAGCCCCGACTGCATATATAACTGCATTTTGGAAGCCAGATCATTCCATCCGACACATTCCCATTCCAGTGTGATATTCGGATATACTTTATTCACTGCCTCCGTAATCATTTCTTCTGTACCCGCATCTGTTGTGGACTGCCCCGCAAGAATGGATATTGTAATTGGCTCGCTGCCTATATCCGCTGTTTCTCCTGTTGACTCTGCAGATGCTGCTTCTGTTTCCGCCGCACTTTTAGGCTGGATATCAGATGTAGCCTGATTTCCCTGGCATCCAGTCAGAATGCCGACAAGCATTGTTATACATAACAATGTACTAACTAATTTCTTTTTCATTTTGCTACCTCCCTTTTCTTGATAGCACTATTTTATACTCTATCGAAAGATTACTATTAGATTTCATTTGTCTTCTTTTTTGGTAATATTTTGTTACCTGGTTCTAAATATTACTATTACTATTTATCCTATAGTCTCTTGGACTGATCCCCACCATTTTCCGAAATACTTTATTAAAATAATTATAATCATCATACCCGACTGAAAATGCGATTTCCGTTAATGTTAAATTTCCATTTTGCATCATTTCCTTCGCTTTTTCCACTCTTTTCTCCGAAATAAAATAAATCAGATTATTACCTGTCTCTTTTTTAAACAATTTTGATAAGTAAGAAGACTCCATATGATACTTTTTAGCCAGATTATTCAATGTGATCTCTTCGTAGTAATTACTTTCAATATAATTATAAATTGCTTTTATTGTCTCTTTTCCGGAAGCAAATGCATTTTCTTCCATATCCGGTAACAGTATCATATCAAGAAAATCTTCCAGCATACTGGCAAAAAGCTCATAATTATTATCCTCAATTACATGGAGCAGTGTATCTTCCATATTTTCCAATTCCATTTCTTCTTTCATTTGTTTCACGAAGCAAGTGTTCATGATATTACAAATTTTCTGTATGGTTTTTTTGATTTCAAATATCGTCCATTCTTCCTGCCGGCAGTTTTCTAACCCAATCGTAGAAAAAATAAATTTTTTTACCATTGATGGCTCTTCTTTCAACAGTCTGAGTAAATGATTTTCCTGACGCTGTGTTATTTTAATTTCTATGCTTTTATTTCCAGTCTTTGCATTCCATACATTAACTTTACTGGAATCAGAAGGAATTCTGTTTAACAATGCTATTTTTGCTTCCTCATAAGCCAGACTGAATTCAGCCTCGGCAAAATGCCTCTCACTAACCCCTATGGATATCACATGATTCGTGAACTCCTTCAGTAAAAATAGTACTGCATATGCCTGCTCCAGCACTTCCCGTTCCTCCACGCTGATTCCAATAACATATTCACTGGAAGCATAAATATTATTAAATATAAAAATGGCATGTTCTTTTAATTTTTCTTTGAGCTGCTGCTTTATCGTAAAGGAAAGAAGATTCCTGTCATGACCAAAAATATCCGCTACTGCATTGATATTATGTATTTTGGCTACCATAAAGCAATATCCACCCTCTGGCAATATATTACTGTTCATAATTGCATGTTGTATTATCTTATTTTTATTGGTTCCATGCTTCTCTTTTGTAATCACCTCACTGAATTCTCTATCCATTAATACCGAAGAGGCTTTGCGCAACTGATTTCTTTCATATTGTTTTTTTTCATCATATAATCTTTTTTCATTGACAATATCCAGCGCTGCAGTCAATGCCTTTATCAGATCCATCTTGGATACCGGCTTTAAAATGTAATCAATGGCTCCCGCCAAAAGTCCCTCTTTTACATAGTGAAAATCGCTATATCCACTGATAATAATCGTTACTATATCCGGGTGAGCCTGTCTCATTTTTTGTAGTAGTTCCACCCCATTCATAAATGGCATATTAATATCCGTTACAATAATATCTGGCTTCTCCATTTCTACTCTCCGCAGCACTTCCTCCCCATCGCTTGCGGGTTCCAGAAATTCAATCGAATAATTTTCCCAGTTCAGGAGAATCCTGATCTGTTCACGAATCCAGTATTCATCATCCGCCACCAATAGTTTATATATATTACCCATAAAACCTCCCAATCTGTTATTTCCTATTTTTAGGTACCCGTAAAAACACCTGGCTTCCTTTCCCTTTCACACTTTTGATATTAATTCCATATGCTTCCCCAAATAGCATCTTTACTCTTGCATTAATATTAAACAATCCGATTGATTCTTCTTTATGCAGTACTTCATTTCCCTGGCACTGCAATTTTTGGTTGATTTCTATTTCATCCATTCCTATCCCATTATCTTCTACAACAATCATCACATCGTCTTCCATATCCCAGGTGGCAATGCAGATATTTTTTTCACCTCTCTTATTTTTTAATCCATGTGTAATTGCATTTTCTACAATTGGCTGTAATGAAAGCCTTGGAATCAGCAGATTTCTATGTTCATTCTTTACCTTCCATTCCACATGCAGACTGTCCTGCATTCTCACCTGCATAACAAATAGATAATTAGACAAGTGTGTAATCTCATTCTGTACACTCGACATAGGCTCTTTCATATCAATACTATAGCGGAACATATGAGACAAGGCCATACACAGATCGCTTACTTCAACGCAATCTTTCATTCTTGCGATTCCACTCATCGTATCTAAGGTATTATGGAGAAAATGAGGATTTATCTGTGCCTGTAGTGCTTTATACTCTGCCTCATCCCTAATAATCTGTGCCTTATACTCATCTGCAATTAATTGTTCAATCTGAGATAACATGGTATTAAAATTGGTACTCAATTCTGCGATCTCATCATCCGATTCTATTTCTGCACGCAGATTTCTCTCACCCGCCTGTATCCTTTTTATTGTGACCACCAGTTTCTTTAAAGGTTTTGTAAGATAATTAGTAATAATAATTGCCGATATAACAGTGAGTGCAACGACCACCAGGCAGACCAGAAAAATATAATTTATCAACATCTGTCTTTCATTTGCAAATACACTTTCCGGAACAATCGAATATGCCAGCAAATGATATTTATTCTCAGATCCGAAAAATACATTCCCGCCCTGCTCTTCTTTTGCTCCCTGAATATCATTTTCCATAATTTTTCCGGCGACATGATTCAAATAGTTTCTTTGGTTTTTTTGTATATTTCCATATACCACTGCTACCCGGTCTCCGGGCATCTGAAGATATACCACCTGATCTTCTGAATAAGTGTATTTTTCTATCTTTTTCTGAAATACATTTTCATCGACATCACATACAAAATAGCCAATCAGATTACCTCTGTTATTAACATATATTTTATATACGAACCTTAAAATATTACACTTTCTGTTTTCATTATAGTAACTCGATATGAAAATATCATAATCCTTCGATTCTACATACTCTTTTACCCGCGCAGAGTTATATTTTACCTCGTCTTCATAAATATCCTTCGGATATTTGTACTTGGGCGTATCTGCATGTCTGTAATAAGAAATGCATTGATGATTCACA
>JAEWWQ010000293.1 GCA_023458855.1 Bacillota bacterium | reverse complement strand
GGTAAATAGAGACAATAAAAAGAGCGGAATAAAGCTTACTGATAAATAAAATAACTTACCACGATAGCCCCTTGTTAATGTCTTGCTGATAGTCATAATTTCCTTTGCTGAATAATGCGGAAAATCAAGCATTAAATAATATACCTGAGAGTAAGTCAGCGCTATGATACAGGCAGCGATACCACCGATGATTCCGGTTATGGATATCAATAATATTATTATGGTAAGCTGCGTATATGTATAAAGCAAATAGAATAAAAAAGCTGGAAGAAGACACAAAGATTCCCTAATCAGAATTATCAGCTGTATTTTAATTGCCTTATCGGGATGCTGTTTAAATCCATAAAATATATCGTTTACAGAGTAAGGACAATTACAGGTAATATTTAAGTATAATCTTGCTTCTCCAAGTGCAAAGACCGCCGCAATTAATTGCATAATAAATGCAACTGCATAATAAATAATCATTCCATAGATCGTGTTCCGGTCCACTACAGTAGATGCCAAAAATTGAATAAAAAATATGATACTTTCAACAACTAAAAAAGCAGGGATTACCGTTCCGTATTTTCCTAATAATTGACCCTTCGCCTTAGACTTCAATTCCGAAGAGGTTTTAAATGTATTCATGTATGTCGTCTCCTGTTGTTTTTTTGTCATTAACATGCCACATCCACATTCATACCTTTTAGTGATATGGCATCTGTTGTCTTCTTATCTTGTTGATAAGGATTTTCTTCATTATAATATTTAATTTGCGTACTTGTAGTACCGCCTTCTATATAAGAGCGTCCACATTCAGGGCATACACCGGTTTTTAATGACACATTGGCGGATATCACTTCGCCATTGTTCCGGGAAGCCTTCTTATAAGCGTTAGATACATGTTCCTGTTCATGTGCTCTGACTTTCCCAGCGGAAGCCTCCGGAGAAATATGAGCAGCAGATTTGAAAGAAACCATCTCATCAGAACCATCCTGATATTTTCGGTTTTTACAAGTTTCACATTCAGCAGGTGAAGATTCGCGACCAGCACTTTTTTGAGTAGATTCTCCGAAATTCAGAACTGGACCGGAACGATATCCATGAATTGAACCAATCATTCAAACGCCTCCTTTAAGGATAGTTATTACATGCCTTCTGCAGCTTCCTGTAATGAATCCTCAAAAGATTCACCATAGATCTGTTCATACATTTTGTCGAATTCTTTACGATACTCCGGATTTGCATAAGGGGAAAAGAGCAGCATAAAGACGGATGCTATAATGACAAAATTAAAAGAAATACCGACAACAGCAGTTATGACACCAGTTTTAGCATTTGCATGCATTTTAGGGTCAGTGCCTTTAGATAACAATGCAAATATAATGGCAAGTCCGCCAAAGACAAGTGTTGGGTATACGGTGCATGTAAAAGCCAATATTAAAGCAAGAATACCAAGAGTCATGGCAGCAACTGCTAACGAATTGGCAGGTTTTGTTACAGGTCCATTGTAATAAGAATTGCTACGATTGGAATAAGGATTGCCATTCTGATAAGGATGCTGATTTGGATAAGGGGCTTGATCTGGTTGTTGATTTTGATTAAAATCCATAACATTTTCCTCTGTTTTCTGATTTCAAGTGCATTTTTATTTTAGCACTTTTACCTTAATAATACAAATCTTTCTTGAAAAGAGAGTGTAGTATACACTATAATAAAATGCAGACACAAAAATAGTAGAAATTCAACTAAAAGAGCAGGAGCAAGACATATTTATGGATATTATTTTAAAATTGAAACAGGAACTGGATGTGGAAAAATGGCAGGTGGAAGCCGCTGTTAAGTTAATTGATGAGGGAAATACGATCCCTTTTATTTCCAGATATCGTAAGGAAGCGACGGGATCTTTGAACGATGAAGTACTTCGTAACTTATATGAAAGATTGAATTATCTTCGTAACCTGGAGGATAAGAAACAGCAGGTACTTGGAAGTATCGAAGAGCAGGGCAAATTAACGGAGGAATTGAGACAACAGATATTGGCAGCAGAGACATTGGTAGTAGTAGAAGATCTCTATAGACCATATCGCCCAAAGAGAAGGACCAGAGCCAGCATCGCAAAGGAAAAAGGGTTACAGGGATTGGCAGATAGTATTCTGAAGCAGGAGACAAAAATTCCGATTGAACAGGAAGCAGAAAAGTATCTGAATGAAGAAAAAGAAATAAAAACGGTTGCTGATGCAATTCAGGGGGCCATGGATATTATTGCCGAGAGTATTTCGGATGAAGCTGATTATAGAAGTTATATCCGTAATGCTACAATGGAAGAAGGAAAGATTGTAAGTGTGGCAAAAGACAGTAAGACGCAAAGTGTATATGAGATGTACTACGCTTACGAAGAACCGATAAAGAAAGTAGCGGGTCACAGAACACTTGCGTTGAACCGTGGTGAAAAGGAAAAAATTCTGAATGTGAAGATAGAAGCACCTGTTGAGCGTATTCTTACATTCCTTGCCAAGAAAACAATAAATAATGAAAATCCAATTACAACACCTGTTTTGAAAGAGATTATAGAAGACAGCTACACCCGTCTGATTGCTCCTGCAATCGAACGTGAGATTCGTAATGATCTGACAGAAAAAGCCGAAGATGGAGCAATCGCAGTATTTGGTAAAAATTTGGAACAGCTGCTATTGCAGCCGCCGATTGCAGGAAAAGTAGTGCTGGGGTGGGATCCGGCATTCCGTACAGGCTGTAAATTGGCAGTGGTAGATCCTACAGGAAAGGTACTGGATACAAAGGTAATCTACCCGACAGCACCACAGAATAAAGTGGAAGAAGCCAAAACAGAGCTAAAAAAATTAATCAAAAAGTATAATATTTCATTAATTTCAGTTGGAAACGGTACAGCTTCCAGAGAATCCGAGCAGATAATCGTGGATCTGATCAGAGAAGTAGATACACCGCTGCAATATGTAATCGTAAATGAAGCCGGTGCGTCTGTTTATTCTGCCAGTAAGCTTGCAACAGAAGAATTTCCAAACTTTGACGTAGGGCAGAGAAGTGCGGCGTCTATTGCCAGAAGATTACAGGATCCACTGCCAGAACTTGTTAAGATTGATCCACAGTCGATCGGTGTCGGTCAATATCAGCATGATATGAATCAAAAGAAATTAAGTGAGGCCCTGACTGGTGTCGTAGAAGACAGTGTAAATAAAGTCGGTGTAGATTTGAATACAGCCTCCGCATCTCTATTAGAATATATTTCTGGTATCAGTAAAGTAATTGCTAAGAATATTGTGGAATACAGAGAAACGAATGGAAGATTCACGAGTAGAAGTCAACTGTTGAAAGTAGCTAAGCTTGGACCGAAAGCTTATGAGCAATGTGCTGGTTTTATGAGAATACTGGATGGTAAGAATCCTTTGGATGCTACCAGTGTACATCCGGAGTCTTACGATGCGTGTAAAAAACTGCTGGATAAGATGGGGCTTACCATGGATGATGTAAGAGAAGCCCAAAAGAAGGCAGCATCAGAGAAAGCAGTTTCCAAGAAAACAGTAACAAAAGAGAAAAGAGCAACGGCACAAAAGGTAGTCATCCGTAATACCAATACTGCAATGGGACGTGCAATGGCAGCAGCTATGGGTGGTATGACTTTACAGGAAGACAATAAGGCAATTGCAACGGCATCCGAGGAAAAGGTACAGGCAATCGGCAATTTAGAGAAGAAAGTGAAAGACAAGAAGAAACTGGCAGAAGAATTAGGCATTGGAGAAATCACATTAACAGATATTTTGAAGGAGCTTGAGAAACCTGCAAGAGACCCAAGGGATAATATGCCGGCGCCGATTCTCAGGAGCGACGTTCTTGATATGAAAGATTTAAAACCAGGTATGATATTAAAGGGCACTGTTCGAAATGTAATTGATTTTGGCGTTTTTGTCGATATCGGGGTACATCAGGATGGACTGGTCCATATTTCTCAGATTACGGACAAATTTATCAAGCATCCCCTGGAAGCAGTAAGCGTCGGTGACATTGTTGATGTTAAGGTCATGGACATAGACCTTCCAAAGAAAAGAATCGCGTTGACCATGCGTCTTACGGAAACAAAAAGTGGTAAATAGACATCCTTAAAGAAGGTGAAGCATATGAGAACAGTGTTAAATCTAGTACCATACCCTGAAAAGGTAAAACGATACGACTCGATTTACTGCCAGAACAGGGAAGCAGTTGTATCGGAAACTGCGTTGTATGGAGAAGAAGGGTACTGTCTGAAAATTTCTGAAAAAGAGATTAGAATGGAAGGAAGCAGAGCAGGTATTTTTTATGCAGGACGCACACTGGAGCAGTTACGGATTCAGTTTGGAAACAGCCTGCCATGCATGGAAATTACGGATGAACCAAGGTTTATATACCGGGGCTTTATGCTTGATTCCAGCAGACACTTTCTTCCTAAGCAGGATGTATTAAAACTCATTGATGCAGCAGCATATTTTAAACTGAACAAAATGCATTGGCATCTGGCAGATGATCAGGGCTGGAGAATTCAGATAGACTCCTTTCCAAAACTTACAGAAACAGGCGCAAAAAGAGCTTATTACACAAAGGAAGATATCAGGGAAATCGTCGTCTACGCAGGCGAAAGAATGATTAACATTATACCGGAAATTGAGATACCCGGACATGAGAGTGCCATGCTTGCTGCCTATCCTTCAGTAGGCTGTATGGGTGAAAAGGTAGAAGTACAAACCAGAGGAGGCATATTTGACAATCTGATATGCGTAGGCAGAGAAGAAAACTGGAACTTTCTCACGGGGGTATTAGACGAGATCATAGAACTGTTTCCTTATCAATTCATTCACATTGGCGGCGATGAAGCCTGTAAGAGAAAATGGAGAAACTGTCCTGACTGCCAGAAGAAGCTGAAAGAACTTGGACTAAAAGATGAAAATGCATTGCAGCAATGGTTCATAATAAAGACGAAGGAATATCTCAAACAACATGGAAAAAAGGTGGTAGTCTGGAATGACGCGCTTCGCGGCGATAAGCTCGATCCTGATTTTGTGGTTCAGGCATGGATGGGCGATAGAGCCCTGGTCACTGATTTTGCCAGACGGGGCGGTAAAATCATCAATTCAGATAACAATTGCTATTATTTGGATTATCCTTATTTTATGAGTGATGCACATAAGATTTTGTACGCTGATCCTTATCCGGGATATCTGGATGAAGACTTGTATGAGGTTGTGATAGGGTTGGAATGCCCTTTGTGGACAGAAAGGGTTCCGGATATTGAGACGGCCGCATATCTGCTGTTTCCCAGACTCCCAGCCATGGCTGAGTGCGCCTGGACTTTAGAGCAGGCAAGGGATAATAACAGTTTTTATAATAGATATGGCGGAGCTTCGGAATACCTTAAGATAAGAGGTCTGCACGGCGCGCCCAGGAATCACTGGCATATTATGGGGAAGACGGCAGAAGAGGATAAAGAGCAGTATGACGCTGTAA
>JAEWWQ010000292.1 GCA_023458855.1 Bacillota bacterium | reverse complement strand
ATATTATCTATATAAAAATCATGTACCAGAGTATTATATTTCTTCTTCATATATTTAGCACTCCGGTCTGCGGACAGATTTTCAATAAAATCTGTCTCCTTATAGATGGAATTCAGATTTCGTTTTAACAATATTAAGTATTCATTTATCTCGTCCTGCATATTTTTCAACGATTTCTCACTGGATATCTGAACCTGATTTCTTATCATTTTAAATGAAGTCTTATAATTTAATATTGCCTGTGTAGAAAGTGCAATTAAACTTGTTATCACAAAAATAAGAATTAATTTAGAACTCAATTTTTTTCTTTTCATAAGCACCCTCATGGAAACATTCATTTTGGCTATTTTCTTAATGATACCATATCTTCCCGGCAAAAAAATGGTTTTTTCTTGTCTGTTACTGGTAGATATTTGTACAGATTCATACGATAGAGGAAAAAAAATCTGTGGCGGCCAACCACAGATTTTTGTAATTCTACTTATTCTTTTTACTATCTGATATCTTCATTTTCTTATCAGCCTCTTTGATGTGCAAGGAACTCCTCCGTCGTCAGAAAGATTTCCTCATAGCCTAGCCTTTGACACAATTTAGTGACATTCGGCTGCTCCAGATATGCCTGTTCCAAAATATCCTTTTGGGAAAACACATTTTTGGTATTCTCATCCAGAATTGCTTTTCCTCTTGCAAATACAATTGCTCTTTCAAACGTATCCGCCACAAAATCCATATCATGGATAATCGTAATTACCAGTTTGCCTTCTGCTCGAAGCTTACGTACAATCTGCTTAATTCTCTCTTTACCGGCATAGTCCTGCGCAATTGTTGGCTCATCCAGAATAATGACTTCCGTATCCATCGCAAGAATAGATGCGATTGCAACTAATTTTCTCGTAGATAAACCAAGATCATAAGGATTTTCTTCTTCTCTGCCTTCAATTCCTACAAATGCCATTGCTTCCTTTGCTTTCTTTTCTGCCTCACTCTTACTCATGCCAATCTGCAGCGGACCAAACATGATCTCATCAATTACTTTATTCTTAAATATCTGATCGTTTGGATTCTGGAATACCATTCCAATATGTTTTGCGAGCTGTGCAACTGTCATGTTAGCAATATCCGCACCGTTTAAGAGAATTTGTCCACTTGTCGGACGAAGTAATCCTTTCAATAACTTCACAAATGTCGTTTTTCCGGCACCATTCTGACCAATAATTGCAGTGGAACGCTCATCCAATATAAAATCCATACCCTTTAATATCTCTTCCTTCTCGGTATAAGAAAAATGCAGATTTTTGATTTCAATCGTAACTTTACTCATTTACCTATTTCCTCCCCTACCGATAGGATGAAGTAGTGCACCTGCTTCTTCCAGTGTGACCGGATAACATCCTGTTGTTTCATTTTTCAAATCCAGTCCCTTACATATCTTAGTAAATGCCGGAGCTTCAACTCCGAGTTCTTCAAGATCATCTCTGGAAAAGATTTTTTGCGGTGTATCGACGGCAATCAGCTTTGCATCATGCAGCAATACCACACGGTCACTGTATTGCGCTATTTTTTCCATATTATGTTCCACCATAATAATCGTAATACCTTTTTTACTTAACTTTTGAACAGCCTGAAATACTTCTTCACGCCCCTGCGGATCCAATTGTGAAGTAGGTTCATCCAGTATAATGACCTCTGGCTGCATGGCAATGATACTGGCGATTGCCATCCTCTGCATCTGTCCACCAGATAAATCAAAAGGATTTCTCTCCTTATACTTGCTGATATCCAGCAGTTCCATTGCCTCATCAATTCGTTTTATCATTTCCTCTTTTGGAATCCCCATATTCTCGAGACCAAAAGATATCTCTTCATAGACTGTAAGCTTGGAACCTGTAACCTGATTAAATGGATTCTGAAATACAATGCCTACTGTTTTACACATCTCATCAACTTCCACAGTCTTCACTTCTATGTTACCGACCATAACTTTTCCGCCATAGGAACCCTTATAGAAATTCGGCACCAGTCCCGCGATTGCCTGACACAATGTGCTTTTTCCGGATTCATTTTTTCCGATGATACCAATAAATTCACCAGGCTCAATCTGAAATGAAATATCGTCAAGTACAAGCTTTGTGGTTGAAGGGTATTTATATTTTAAATGTACGATTTCTATCCCAGCCATAATACTATCCTCCAGACCGCCGCTGCTATAATGGCAATTACAATACCTATTTGAATATATTGATCTGCCGGTATTTTCTTTTCATCATTTAAGAAAGTTTTCTTTGTCGTAGCGTTAAATCCTCTTACCTCCAAAGCCAGTGCACGCTCCTTGGTATTAATCAGAGAACTCATTACCACTGGTGAAATCAATGGGATAAATGCTTTCATTCTTACAAACAGATTGCCTTCTGTCTCCATTCCCCTGCTTCGTTGTGCATCGGTAATTGTGGCCATTGTCTCTGTCATCTGCGGAATAATCTGAAATACGGAAATGAACACATATCCGAATCTTGGTGAAAATCCTTTCCGGACAAAATTCTCAATCATATCGGAAGGCTTCGTAGTAAGAATCAGTACACAAAAACTCAATAAAATATTCAATACATTTACAACTATCCCAAATGCAAAATGCAATCCCTCTTTATAGAAAACTACCGGTCCAAGTGCCAGAACCGGCGTCGTATTACCTGCCCGGAATAAGCCTTGGATCAGCAGAACCGTAACCAGCACAAAGCCTGATACCCCGAGTATTGGTAACGTTTTTCGAATTACCTTTGCAGATAACAACAGAACGGTACTAGCTATTATAAAACCAACTCCAATCCATCTGCTTCCGATTACATAAGGAATAACAAGCGCTGCAATAATATATAAGATCTTACTTTCAGGAGCAAGTTTGTTCAATAAGGAACCCTTTTCTTCATATAAGCTAATACTTTTCAATTGTTCTTCCTCGCAATCATTAATCTAAACTTTGTACTTCGTCTCCATTTTGGTATAAAGTAATTAAACTCTTTGGTAAGCTCTTATTGATCAAAAATACAATGATGATTACCGCAATCTTATCCGGTACATCCACAACAATTTCATCAATTGCAGAAGCAATCCATACCGGTAAATTATTGGCAACTCCCCATGCATACAGGGCATCTCCCCATACATTTCCGGTTGTTCCGCCCCAGAATATCATATTCAGCGGTGTTGATACAACAACTGCTGCCAGACCTGTGATCAACGCTGTAATAATAGACATTTTGATATTTTTCATGCCGCCTTTATAAGATAAAATACCAACGACGATACCAATTGCAATATTGGTTAATGCGTATACCGTTGAGATTGGATCCATGGTAAGCCCATAGATAATATTATTCGCTGCGCCACAGATTGCTCCTACAATCGGTCCTGCGAGTACTGCTGCCAGACAAGTTCCGATAGAATCTAACCAGAGTGGTAATTTCAGCAGCCCTGCAAATAATTTGCCGAGATAATTGATACCAATCGCCGCCGGTATTAATACTAATGTTGCTGTGTTGAATTTCATTGACCATAATCCTTTGTTTGATTTACTCATGTCTCATTCCTCCATTTTCTTTTTCCGTTAAGACAAAGGCCTCTAACGCAACTAAGATCTCATCTCTCTCTCCCTGCTTAACTTTTGTTTCTCCATCTACATAGTTACTAATGTTGCTTTCCAGATCCTCCTCATACTCAACTACGGTATTCAGAATGGATGCTGTTCTTACACCTCTTAATGCACCAATTGTAAATAGTGCTGCAGTCTCCATATCTGCTCCCAGGATACCTTTAGCAGCCCAGTAAGCATCTATCTCTTCTTCACGATCTGTGTAAAAACTATCATGACTTCTGGCCCTTCCAATAAAAAATGGGACTTGATTCTCTTCGGAAGCCTGTATCGTTGCCATCAACAGCCGGGTGTCAGGAATTGCAGGATAGATTGCATCTACATATGTCTTAGAAGCGCCATCATCCCTGACTGCTCCATTAATCAGAAGCAGATCTCCTAATTTGATTTTCTTGTCAAGTGCCCCGCAGCTGCCGATACGAATCATATAGGAAACGCCGATATTATGTAATTCTTCTACCGTAATACCAGTCGAAGCACCTCCCATTCCTGTTGATACTGCCAATACTTTAACGCCCTTATAATAACCGCTTACACTTCTCATTTCCCGGTTATATGCAAGCTCTCTGGCATCTGTTAAGAATTCCTTGATTCTGTCAATCCTTCCGGGATCGCCCGGTAAAATCGCATATTTTGCACTGTCACTTTCTGATAGTCTGATATGTGCCTGTAATTCCGACATGTTCCGCCTCCTACTTTTCTTTCTCTGTCAATAATCTTTTATAGTCTTTTACCACTACATACGTCTTTGCGATTTCAATCACGCCATCGTCCTTCAGCTGTTTTAAAATACGGTTCACGCTTCGTTCTTATACCTGTCAGTACAGGAATTGTGTCTTATATCACACACTATTTTACACTTTTTTAGAGAAAAATCCAGTTTTTTAGGACATTTGTCCCTGTCTTCCACATTTTCTTGTTTTTAATGAATACCCAGCATTTTCCATCTACATTTTTTGACAATTATTTTACTTTTAATTGAGTTTTTACATAATTTGAAATATAATATAAGGAAACCCTTTTCATTATTGTGGTTATTGTCAATTAAAGTAAGAATTCACACCGTCACCTTAATGGAGATATCCAATGAATAAAAAAATACCATATCTATACGCACTCATAGTACTGTTAGGTTCTATTTTTTTAATTTACATCGGAGTTACCTTCACGAACTATAAATATACGACTTCAGCCGAACTTCCGATATTTTCCTTAAATAATCTGACGAATGAAAGTACTGATCCTTATGTTAAAGATTTACGTCAAGTATTACCAAGTGTATTAGCTATTGATACCTATCTTGGTTTTTTTACAGTGCATCAGAATGTAGAAGTATTAATTAACGATACTCTGATTTATTCCTACATGGCAGGCAATAATGAATTTGGCCATACCCCTGGTTCTGTCTGGCACTATATTCGTCTGCCTAATGATTCCGAAGGGCAGGAAATCAGAATCTATCTTAATTCTCCTTATCTGATGGCTGCCAAGAATACTCCTTCCTTTTTACTTGGTTCTCCCCTTTCCTTATATATGCAATTGTTAAAAGAACACTTTCCATCCTTTGCGCTTTGTATTCTTACCATCATTATAGGTATTGTGTTGATTTTTTACTGGATCAATATTCACCGAAGCAGCGTAAAAATCGACAGCTGTTTATTTTATCTGGGAATTTTTTCAATTACCTATGGCTTATATACTCTGAGTGAATCTCAGATTTCGATTTTTCTGTTTTCTAATTATATCCTTTTTTCTTACGCTTCCTATCTATTGCGTATGCTGATTCCACTGCCGTTTTTGCTGTTTATCCGGAATCTGTACCAAAATAAAAATTCACCCATCTGGTCAGTACTTTGTTGCCTGAGTATCGGAAATATCTTGCTCTGCACAGCATTGCAGATCATGAATATCGCAGATTTTGCAGAGACTCTCTGGATTACACATATTATCATTCTCCTATATGTTTTCTCTACTCTCATATTGACAATTATTGAAATACACAGATATTCCTTCCATAAATTGTTAAAATTAAATATTATATGCTTCGGATTTGTCATTTTGGGAATTACCGTTAATTTTTCTTCTTATTATATGGGTTTTTCCTCCAATGGCGCTATAAGCCGTATTACTTTTCTCGTATATATCATTGTTCCTGCATTTGCCGGCATCGAGAATATCAGCCGTCTTGTCAAAAGGGGCGCTGAAGCAGAAATATACCGCAAGATGGCATACTACGATCTTCTGACCAAACTTCGCAACCGTAATGCTTACATGGAAGCTCTTGCCGATATCCGTGCTTCAAAAAATTATCCTTTTATCATTATCTGCGATCTGAACAATCTTAAAAGATGCAACGATATCTTTGGGCACGAATATGGTGACAATTACGTACAGGACGCTTCTGCCATTCTCCGCAGCTCTTTTTCTTCTATCGGTAAGTGTTACCGCATAGGTGGAGATGAATTCTGTATTCTGCTTGATGTCTCTTTAAAAGATACCGCTATAGAACTCTTATCACACATTAACGAGACCTGGTCGCTTTATCATGATCTTCCGGAATCTTTTGAACCTAGTATCGCATACGGATACGCCGCTTTTGACCCAGTGATAGACCACAATTTCAATGATACGATGAAACGCGCAGATTCTATGATGTATATAAATAAGAAGGCCTCCAAATTATTCGGTTCACTGGAATAGCAAAAATCCAAGAACAGATAAAAAGCTTATTGCTCCTGTCTGCTCTTGGATTTATTTTTTCTGACTGTGTCATCATATTGTGTAGTTCATGGTTTTCTGACGTTTCTGCTGGTTTTCTACCAAATCCGCAATGGTAACATTGTCCACAACATTATTAATCGCCCTGTTCAGTTCTTTCCATACGTTAAGTGTCTCACAGGTATCACATCTCTCACACTCGTTTGTCTCGTCTTCCAGACAAGCCACCGGACATAAACTGCCTTCTGTCAGCCGCAGAATCATCCCGACCGTATATTGTTTCGGATCCTTGGCAATCTTATAACCACCCTGTGCACCACGCACGCTCTTCACAAATCCTGCCTTATTCAATATCGCTATGATTTGCTCCAGATATTTTTCTGATATTTCCTGCCGCTTAGCTATCTGCTTTACCTTGATATACTCCCCTGTATTATTAGCAGCAAGATCCAGCATGACCCTTACTGCATATCTTCCTCTTGTGGAAATCTTCATGATGTTGCCCCCTTTCTCTGGTTCTCAGTCACTGCCGCCTCTAATTGTTCCAATGCCTTCTGTAATACACTTCTTGGACATGTTATATTTACCCTTTCGAACTGTCCGCTTTTATTTCCAAACATATTTCCTGCATCCACCCATAACTTTGCTTTCTGCAAGATAAGTTCCTCAAGTCCAGAATCACTTAATCCAAGTCCGCTGCAGTCCAGCCAGACCAGATAGGTTCCTTCCGGCTCCACCAGTTTGATCTGCGGGATACGTGTCTTTAGAAAATTTCTTACAAACTCCAGATTTTCTTTCAGATAATCCTTTAACTCACAAAGCCACTTTTCTCCTTTTTCATAAGCAGCTCTGGAAGCGACCAGGCCAAGACTGTTAATCTCACAATAGCCCGTTTTATAAAATGCGGCATCGCATACACGGCGCCTGACAGACTCATTAGGAATAAATATATTAGATGTCTGAAGACCTGCCAGATTAAATGTCTTACTTGGGGCTGTACATATCACACACTGATTGGCTACCGCCTCTGACAGACTTGCCAGTACCGTATGAGGATGCCCTTCATAAGTAAAATCACAGTGAATTTCATCAGATACCATAATTACATGATGCCGCAGACAGATATCCGCCACTTTCAGAAGTTCCTCCCTTGTCCATACACGCCCCACCGGATTATGAGGGCTGCATAAGATAAGCATCTTAACATGATATGCTTTCATCTTTGCTTCCATATCAGCAAAGTCCATTTCATAATGCCCCTCTGTATACACCAATTCATTTTCAATAACTACTCTGCCGTTTCTTCTGATCGAATTTGCAAACGGATAATATACCGGCGTTTGAATCATAATAGCGTCCTGCTCTTCTGTCAATCCGCGAATTGCCGCATTAATCGCAAATACAACCCCAGGTGTCTTCAGAAGCCATTCTTCCCTTGGTGTCCACTGAAAAAACTTCGTGAACCATCCGGCAACCGCCTGATAGTATTCACTCTTCACTTCCGAATACCCAAAGATTCCATGAGCCACTGCCTGCTTCAAAGCATCCAATACTTCGTCCGGTGCCCTGAAATCCATATCCGCCACCCATAAAGGCAAAGCATCCACAGGCTTCCCACGTTCTGCTGCAAAATCATATTTTTCACTATTCGTATTTCTTCTATCTATAATTTCATCAAATCTGTTCACTGCACTCTCTCCTGATACTCAATTTTACACAAGCGGCAAGATAATCCATGAGAAGAAGACGCCTGCGGCTTCTTCCTGGGTGAGATTTAGTGATTCTTAGATGTGGTTCTTTCACATCTTAGAATTACTTCTCACACTTTGTACTTCTAATCATACTACTTTAGTAGGGATTGTGTCAAGTAAATAAAACAAGTCCTCCAGATTGTTATTCTGAAGGACTTGTTTTATTATCTTTATTGCTGTCATAATCAGGCAAATGAAATCGGACCACCACGGAGTTTTCCGGCTGTACAGATACGTCGGATTGCTACTATATAAGCAGCCATACGGAGTGAAACCTGCATTTCCATACTTATATTATGTACTTCATTGAATGCTGTCAGTATAATTTTCTCCAGCATTTTGTTGACCTCTGACAGATCCCATGTCAGATTTTGAATATTCTGCACCCACTCAAAATAGGAAACAACCACACCGCCTGCATTGGATAATATATCAGGACATACAACTACATCTTTTTTCGCCAGGATAGCATCCGCTTCTACTGCGGTAGGCCCGTTCGCAGCTTCAATAATCATCGTAGCTTTGATATCTGCTGCATTATCAGCTGTAATCTGGTTTTCCAATGCTGCCGGAATCAGAACGTCACAATCACAGGTGATTAATTCTTCATTGGAAATGTGTTTTACATTTGGTGCATCAAATCTGTCCATGGTATTTCCAGCTTTTATGAACTCATGAATCTGATCCACCGGAAGTCCGTCTGCACAATAAAGCCCCCCTGTATAGTCGCTCATTCCCACTACTTTACGCTTATCTGCAAAGAATATATCTGCTGCGACACCACCAACATTACCACAGCCCTGGATTGCGATTCTCGTATCAGCCGGATCATATCCATACGCCCTCATGCATTCATATGCAGTAATTGTAACTCCGCGTCCGGTTGCTTCAACACGACCAACAGAACCGCCGATTTCAACTGGTTTTCCAGTTACTACACCTGGTACTGTATGACCTTTGAATAAGCTGTATGTATCCATGATCCATGCCATGATCTCACCATTTGTATTTACATCCGGTGCCGGGATATCCTGATCCGGTCCGATAAGCGGAAGAATCCTTGTTGTGTAGCGCCTGGTCAGACGGATCAATTCTTCCCGTGATAATTTAGCAGGATCAACTTTAATTCCGCCCTTTGCACCACCATATGGAATATTTACAACAGCACATTTGAATGACATCCATGCAGATAATGCTTTTACCTCATCCATATTTACATTCTGGTGATACCGTATTCCTCCCTTATAAGGTCCTCTTGCGCTTGAGTGCTGTACACGGTATCCTTCAAATACCTGGATACTTCCATCATCCATTTTAATGGGAACTGATACCTTTAATTCCCGTTCCGGATATTTCAACGTAACATATTCATCTTCTGGTAAACCCAGTTTTTCTGCTGCCTGATCTAATACTGCAAGCATGTTGTCATAAGGATTATAACTTTTCTTTTTTGTATCTTCCATAATATTTTCTCCTTCTTTCGGGATTTTTGCTTTCCCTTTGATAAATACATTGTAGCAGGCATGAACACTTGTGATTACACAAAAAGCGAATATCTATTTTCCTTCTTCCGAAATAGCAGAAAATACTTTTTTTATCAATTATTATATCGTATAATATTAACTATATTTATATATTAACAGAAAGGATAGTTACTATGACTTTTGCAGAAATCGAAACTTTTCTTATGATTGTTCAGACAAAGAGTATTACACGGACAGCAGAAAGTCTTTTTTTATCACAGCCTACTGTCAGTCACCGGTTAAGGACGCTGGAAGAAGAACTGAATATGCAGCTGGTTGTACGAAAAAAGGGCTTTAAGTCAATTGAACTGACCAGTTATGGTGAAGAATTCATTCCCATTGCGGACCGCTGGATTTCTCTTTGGAAGGAAACACAGATGCTGCAGCATGGTATGGAACATTCCTTTCTGACTATCGGCTGCATTGACACCTTAAATTCGACTTTACTTGCAGACTTTTATTCTCAGATCAATCAGGCTGAGCTTCCCATTCACCTGAAGATCCGGACCCACCAGTCCTATGAAATATATGCATTGCTTGAAAAGCACGAAATAGATGTCGGTTTTGTTTTTCACAATTTACATTTTAAGAATATTGTTTCGGAGCCCCTTTTAGAAGAAGAGCTTTATATTGTACAGCCCATGGATGCTCCATTAAAAAAGCCGAAAATTCATACTGACGAATTAGACCCTTCCAAAGAATTATTCTTTAACTGGGATACCAATTATCAGATTTGGCATGATCAATGGATTACTATGCTCAAACGCCCTGTTATTCAGGTAGATACCTTTCAATTAATCCGTCATTTTCTTGAACAGGGAAATTTATGGATGATCGCACCTGCTTCTGTGATACGCGAGCTTGAAAAAACAAACAGTTATTATATCAGTGAGATTGCGAATAATCCAAAACCGCCAAAGCGAATCACTTATCGTATTCGTCATCATCTGTCACATCTGTCTACCAGTCGTGCAATTAAACAATTTGATCAGGCTTTGGTAAAGTATCTGGCGCAGACTCCCTATGGCACTCTCGATATCAAGCATTCCTAAGTCCTTTTCTGCTTTTTTCTGATATGTTAAGATATTGCCCGGATCAGCCGAAATACCTGTTCGGCAGTATCTTTCATATTATTTTTTGCCTGCTCGGAATCCATCGCTTCTTCCAGTGTACTGACACCGCGCAGAATCGGAAAAAATGCATCGATTCCGTTTCCATTACATTCCACCGCATCCTTTGTCACACTTCCGGCAAATGCAATGACTGTTTTATTATATTTTTTGGCCAGTTTTGCAACACCGATCGGTGCCTTTCCCATAGCCGTCTGAAGATCCAGTCTTCCTTCTCCGGTCACTACAATATCAGCATCTTTGATTTTCTCTTCCAGTCTGGTCTCCTCCAGTACAATACTGATACCAGACTTTAAACTGGCATTGGTAAATGATTGAAATGCAAAGCCAAGTCCTCCTGCCGCGCCTGTACCAGGTGCAGTTGCATCCACATCCGCTTTTTCTGTCTTAACAAGTTCTGCAAAATTTGCAAGCCACTGATCCATCATTGCAACCATCTCAGGTGTGGCGCCTTTCTGTGGTCCAAATACTGCACTTGCTCCGTTACTTCCGCATAAGGGATTCGTCACATCACAGGCAACCAGAAATTCGCATTCCGAGAGTTCCGGGATAGCATGATTGCAGGTAATCGAAGTGAGCTTCTCCAATCCGGCAGCCCCAAAGGGAATCTGTTTTCCCTGTGCATCCAGGAATCCATATCCCAATGCCTGAAGCATACCCACTCCTCCATCATTCGTAGCACTTCCGCCAATTCCTACAATAAATCTTCTGCAGCCTTTTTTTATTGCATCATAGATTACTTCCCCTACTCCATAGGTGGTGGTCTGAAGCGGATTTCTCTTTGTTTCCGGTACCAATATAATTCCTGCTGCCCCAGCCATCTCAATAATTGCTGTTTTATTTTTTTCAATCATTCCATAAGAACAGTTTACGGGTTCTCCCAAAGGTCCTGTCACCATAACATTTTGGATTACGCCCCCCATACCTGATGTCAATGCTTCTACCGTTCCTTCCCCACCATCTGCCAGCGGCGATACCTGTACCCTGGCATCGGGATCTGCACGGTGAATTCCCTCTGTGATGGCTGCTCCGCCTTCCATAGAAGTCAGACTTCCTTTTAACGAATCAATTGCAATTAATACCTTCATATTTACTCCCCTCTGTTATTACACATGCACCCATACATTTTTATTTATTGTATCCTGAGCTGTGTCAATCAATTTATGGACTGCCGGTAACGGCCATTCCAGATTCTGTGAAATTGCCTGCGCATAGATCTCCATCTTGGCACCCTTCCAGTCCAGACATACCAGCTCTTCTTTTCTCAATTCTTCAACGACTATGCTCCTCGGTAAGATTGCGATTCCCTTACCTGCCTTTGCATACTCTTTGATCAGATTTCCGCTATCTAATTCCAGTCTTTTTTGTACCGTTACCTGGTTATCCTCCAACATCGTATTAAATACCTTCGAATAATAGCAGCCCTTCTGCGCCAGTATAAAGGTCTGATACTTAAAGTCTACAGGCTGCACATCGCTTTTTTTTGCCAGCTTATGCTCTGGAGATACTACAAAAACTAATTCTTCCTTAAAAAGAACTGTTGTTACCAGTTCCTTCGAATGAATCGGTTCCATGTCATATATAAATGCCACATCCGCCTGATCATTTCTCAATTTTTCAGACACGGAATCACCATTTGCGATTCCGATAGACATATGGACATCCGGATATTTTGTTGAGAAATCGGCAAAAGCATCACTTAACACATGCAGGGCTAATGATTCTACTGCCAGTACTCTCAGCTTTCCCTGAATCTGTTTCAGGGAAGCCATTGCCTGGCAGGTTATCTTATACTGCTGCATGATCTGTCTTGCATATGGTAAAAAACTTTCTCCACCCTTCGTGAGAATTGTCCTTTTCCCTTTACTTTCTACCAGTTTCACGCCCAGTTCCTGTTCCAGTGCTCCAATATGCTCTGCCAGGGTGGAAGGTGCATAATTCAACTTCATAGATGTTTTCAAATATGTCTTTTCTTCTGCAAAAGTCAGCAATGTAATCAGATGTTTGGTATCCATATTTCATATCTCCCGTTTTTCCCTTACGCTTAATTTTATCCAGAAAGGGAGCCATTAGCTGTTATATACTGCTTTATCCAATTCTCCTTCTTTTTCATTTACAATTACATTAACAGTAGCATCACCAATCACATTTAATGTAAGAAGAGACATTTCTACAGGTCTGTTGATTGCTACGATCAATGCGTAACCAAGTAAGCATGCATCAGATGTAAATCCAAGACCGGATAACACCGTAAAGATCATCGTTGTTCCGGCAACCGGAATTGCAGGTGTTCCTGCAGAAGCGCAGATTGCAAGTGCACCGGCTAAAATCAGATTTGCAGGTGTAACATTAATTCCTGCACTGGTTGCAATAAAGGTAATTGCAATAATATGCATAATTGCCGTACCATTCATATTAATTGTCATACCCATCGGTAAGATAAAGCTTGTAATATCCGAACTGCATCCAAGTTCATCTTCACATGTTCTCGTATTAATCGGCAGAGTTGCCGCAGAGGAATTGGTCGAAAACCCAAATACTCCTACTTTTGCCATTTTCTTAATAAACTTAAATGGACTAAGTCCGGTTGTAACAAAGACTGCCAATGGATATACGATCAAAAGGAATGTGAATAATGTGATAATGGCAGTAACAACATAAGCTGCTGCCGGACGCAAATATTCTACTCCGTAAATTGCAAAAGTTCTTGTAATCATACAGAAAATAGCTACCGGTCCGATTTTGTTAATCAAAAAAGTTAAATATTTCTGAATCATTTCATTAATCGTTTCAAACAGGGATTTTAAATTATCTGCTTTTGAACCCATGGAATGCATACAGATTCCAATGATTACAGCAACCATAACAACTGCCAGAATTCTGGTATTAGTACTTGTTACAGTTCCGATATTATTAGGTACTGCATTTATAATTGTTGTTAATGCATTATATGGTTCTACTGTTGCAGCCTCCGTTGCCGCTTCTGCCGGTAATACAACATTGAACCAGCCCAAAGACTTTACCGCATAGGCAACGACACCGGCAAAGGAACATCCGAGTACATAAAAAATAAGGAATCCGCCAACTGTCTTTCCTGCAATACGGCCAAGCTTTCCTGCGTTGTTAAAACTGCACAATGCCAGACTGATCGACACTAATACAAGCGGTACAATTGCAAGCTGCAGCCCATTCATGAACAGCTGCCCCACGATATAGAAA
>JAEWWQ010000291.1 GCA_023458855.1 Bacillota bacterium | reverse complement strand
ATATGATATAGCGCACATCAGCCCGGCGCCATTTCTGATTTTACGACAAAAAAGAACTGGAACAATACAGCCATTTATTTACTTATAGGATTCCATTGTCAAAAGCTTATAATAAACTTGACTTCGTCAATTCGCACATATATTTGCAAAAAAAATAATTGATACAAAACATAGTTTGTTGAGCAAATGTATGAACGCCACTACTGCGTGCTGAATCTAAGTTACAGTACAGCCTTAGATACCGCGAGGTGTTTTTTGTGAGCAAAGGTCACAGAAAATCCGAGTTTTTCATGCGCGAAATGATACATTGTATCATTTCTGTGCATCATTTGTTGCTATGAAGCCGTAAGGCTGGATAGTAACAATCCAAGCGGGAGTGCGTTGCGAATGAACTATGTTTTGTATCAATTTTGTAGCAACCTAAATTGTGCAAATTGACGAATTCAATTAATTAGTAGTTTCTGATGAAGCTGCTTTATTCTCTTCCGCATATTTATCAAATTTATCCATAACGGCATCATAAGTACTTTTTGAAATGCTTGGGAGTTCTTTTCCCCAGGCACTTGTAGCCTCTTTGTAGCCCTTTTCGAATGCTTCACGCATTTCTTCCATTTTTTCAGGATCTCCGCCGGATAAGGCTTTTGCAAAATCCAGAATACGATCAGAGGTCTTATCAACGCCCCAATATCCATCTTCAGAAATATCGGCCTGTGCCTGCGCTTTGGCTGCAGCATCTACGGTATAATTGCCGCTTGCTAAAAATTGCCACATATCAGTAGCCTGGCCATAGCTATTTCCCTGTTTGCTGATAATCTGCTGCACAAGTGCCTGTAACTGGGCAGCCCGTTGTTCTGCATCCGCTTTTAACTGTGCCACGAACGCAGCATTTTGTTTGGACGTAGAGGAAGCAACTGCTTCCGTACTGTCTGTTGACGATTCATAGATGACACCGGTTGTATTTGCAGTAGTATTACTATTACTATTACTAGTAGTTGCCGTGTTCTTAGTCTGTTTTGATGTTGCAGAAGATTTGTTTGAATAATCTGCTGAGGTAGTATTACCGGTAATTCCATTTACGCTCATAAGAAACCCTCCTTGGCTCATAAAATGATTGTTATCTGATTAAAAGTCCATTCTTGTATTTTATTTCTATCTATATATCGGTAAATTGGTCAGGATAATTTATAGTAAATTTTGCGAATGATACGATTCATAAAACGAAACAACAGAAAATAATAAAAAATTTATGCCATATTTTAAAAATAATGAAAAATAATAAAGATATATTATATATATTGTAAAATTGTGCTATAATATACATAACAAAAAACGGAACGATGATAAGATAAAGCACAGCGGAAGGAGGGATTATTCCTATGAGATGTAAGAGAACTTCTTTAGAAGTAGAGGTAGAGAAGTATGAAGTAGGAAAAGGTATGGAAGATGGATTTGAACTTTGGACGGATGTTGTGACAAAAGGGTGGGTTGTGACCGACTTTTTAGTTAAAATAAAGAGACCTGACGGAACCATCTGGTGTCCTTATGTAAAAAATCGCAGGGGTTGTACATTTATTGGGGAAGGAGATTATATTATTTCCGAAGATGATACAAAGCATGTCTGTGGCGCAGATAAAGTATTTAAACGTTTTCAACCGATTGAAGAAGAAAAGTAAAAAAATAAAAAATGTCAGGGAGCGGACCGGAAATTCTGCTTCCTGTTTCTTTTTGCAGGTGCTTATCTTTTAACGGAACGGCCATTACAAATATTTGCTTTTTTGCATAAAATTGTATATAATTAAGTACAATATAGCAGGCAATAATAATCGCTGCATATATGAGAATTACAGTCGTAACAGGAATCGAGGAATTATGCAGGAAATTAGATTAAAAGCGAGAGCAAAGATTAATCTTTCACTTGATGTGGTAAGGAGAAGAAAAGACGGTTATCATGAAGTCAGGATGGTTATGCAGACGGTTGACTTATATGATGAACTTACTATCAGAAAGAGAGAAGAGCCTGGAATCAAAATCACTACAAATGCAGCAGATATACCGGTAAATGAGGATAATCTAATCTATAAAGCGGCAAAGATGATGATACAAAGTTATGAGATTCAGCAAGGCATTGATATTTATCTGGAAAAAGTAATTCCCGTGGCAGCAGGAATGGCTGGAGGAAGCACGGATGCAGCAGCGGCTTTTGCGGGTATAAATGAATTATTTGAATTGCAGGTTCCAAAAGAAGAACTCATGAAAATGGCAGTTAAAATTGGAGCGGATGTTCCCTATTGTATTTTGGGCGGAACAGCATTGTCAGAAGGAATCGGAGAGATACTGACGCCGTTGCCTGATCCACCTCAATGCTGCCTGGTAATAGCAAAGCCTGATATTTATGTATCTACAAAGTACGTATATGAGAATTTACGGGCAAATGAATTGAAGCACCATCCGGATATTGATGCTATGGTAACGAGTATTAAAGATAAGAATCTTAAGAAAATGGCACAATTAATGGAAAATGTATTGGAAAAAGTAACGGTATCCGAGTACCCGATTATCGAGGAAATAAAAGATACAATGAAGAGATGCGGTGCATTAAATGCACTTATGAGTGGCAGCGGTCCGACAGTCTTTGGTATTTTTGAATCGAGAGAAAATGCCGATAAGGCCAAAGCCGTGATAGTACAGAATAATCTTGCAAAACAGACCTTTGTCAGTGCTTTTTCCTATAACAATCAGAATGAAGATGTCTGGATGGATAAGCAGGCAGATAGGAGCTAAAGGATGGATGACAATTTACAAGCAAATATGGATGAATATCTACCATTAAGAGATGTTGTGTTTAAAACGTTAAGACAGGGAATCCTGACAGGGGAATTAAAACCAGGTGAGAGACTGATGGAAATCCATCTGGCTAACAAACTGGGGGTAAGCCGTACACCAATCCGGGAAGCAATCCGTAAGCTGGAACTGGAAGGTCTTGTTACCATGATTCCGCGACGTGGAGCAGAAGTAGCACAGATTACGGTAAAAGGCCTGAAAGATGTTCTGGAGGTCAGAAAAGCCCTGGATGCATTAGCCGCTGAACTGGCCTGTGAGAGAATTACAGAAGAAGAGATACAGGGTCTGAAACGCGCATGTGATAATTTTGAACAGATTACCAAGACAAAGGATGCCACAAAGATTGCCAGAGCGGATGTACAGTTGCATGATATTATTGTAAAAGCGACAGGAAATGAACGTCTATCGCAAATGGTAAATAATCTTGCGGAACAAATGTATCGCTACCGGTTCGAACATATTAAAGATGCGACACAACATGAACGTCTGATTGGGGAGCATCGGAAAATTTACGATAGTATTATGACAAGAAATAAGACAGCAGCAGCGATTGC
>JAEWWQ010000290.1 GCA_023458855.1 Bacillota bacterium | reverse complement strand
ATCATACACCTCTTCATATAAAGGGCCATGAATCCAAGCCATACAATTTTCTTTATACAACGGCTCTCCAAACATAACCATATAAATTCCCTGGATGAAATATAAGATTTTTTGCAATGCCAATGGTGTTATCTCCTGCATTTGATCAAATATATAAGATATTGTTAAAAGCATTTTATCTGATACGCAAAAAAGTCCTGCAATTTTTTCAGCCGCCTGTATTGCTTTTTTATATGCTGTTTCTCCCATTTTTTCAGCATTATCATTTAATAATTTAATCATATAATTTGGTGATGCAAGTGCCTTTTTTATAATATCTGAGTATTCTTTGGAAGGCATCTGACCTGCAAGATAACGTGTTATTGTAATTTCTCCAAATCCCATTGCAATTGACAGCGGTGCTTTACCCATGTTGTAAATATCCATTTCTTCTTCACACTCATCTGAGGTACCATATTATATCAAAATCTCTTTTTAACTTGATGTAAAATCTAAGGAAACACTGGTCTTATTGAATAATAATAACTTGTTTCTCCATTTTTTCTTTATAATATCTTTATTTTTACTTAATCAAATAAACACCAAAAGGACACAAATAGCTACTATACTAGGATTATCAATTAAGAAATGATTGATAATCTTTTCATATTCCCCCCTCTTAGTACGCATTCAGAAATGGATGCGTTTTTTATATCTGTCTTTTTGGTTAAAGAATGTCATATCCGCATATCCCGCAAATATCTTCCCGGAATGTTTTACATCTTTTGGAATAAAGTATCTATCACCTTTTGCATATGTATTTTTAACCCCATCAATAATTAATTCTATTTTTCCTTCAAGAACTATACCCCATTGACTTTCATGAGAATGTTCCGGTAAAATAATGTCTTCCGCAAACTCCATAAATATAATCTGATGGTTTTCTGCTTGTGAAAGGTATGCACTGATACCTTTCAGGGGAATATCTGCCTCAGGCAGATTTATTATTGGTTCAGGGAATATTTTTGACATATTTTTTCTCCTCCTTATATGCTAACCGTTTTTTTGTTCTTGGAAAATAAAAAATCACTTTTTCTTTATATATTATTAATTTTTCTTTTATGGAATAGACATTCTTTTGTCACATTTAAATTTTATACTTGTATTATCAATAAGGAAACAAGTTGATAATCTTTTTTCTCACTCCCCCTTTTATTACGCATCCAGCAATGGATGCGTTTTTTTATAAAAAGAATTAAAACTTATTTCTTCAATCTCTTGATAGGTATTTCACAATATAGTATATTAAAATGTATTGATAGAGGTGGAATATGGCAAAACAAAGTAAAAAGAACTTGCTTATGCAAGGTAGTATTCTTGCTGCAGCAGGGATTCTTACAAGAATGATTGGTTTATTATATAGAATTCCAATGGCTAACATGTTGGGAGAAGAGGGCAATGGTATTTATTCTGTAGCATTCGGTATCTACAATATTACATTAACGCTTTCTTCCTATAGTCTTCCATTAGCAGTTTCAAAGATTATATCACAGCGGTCTGTAAATAAGGAATATAAAAATTCTTTTTTTGTGTTCCGCAATGCATTATTATTTGCTCTTATCGTCGGACTCATTGCCTGTACTCTGATTTTTTTAGGTGCAGACACTTTAGAAACATTATACGCAACAAAAGGTCTTGCAAAACCCCTTCGTATTGTTGCACCAACTACATTTATCATGGCAATCCTTGGGGTTTTCCGTGGATTGTTTCAAGGTAAGAGCACCATGATACCAACGGCTTTATCACAGATATTTGAACAGATTGTAAATGCCATTGTAAGTGTTACAGCTATTTATTTTTTTATGAAAATATACCGCAATTCTGATCAAGTTGCCGCATATGGTGCCGCAGGCGGAATCTGCGGCACATTTGCAGGTGCTCTGACCGCATTGCTTTTTCTACTCTTTGTATTTGCAATTTATAAACCAACACTGGACAGACAGATAAGAAGAGATAAGACATCACTCGAAGCAAGCAATGCCGAAATCTACAAAGTACTTTTCTTAACAATTTTACCTATCATCTTCAGTCAGACAGTTTATCAGATTGGCTATACGCTTGATGATTTAATTTTTGGAAATATTATGTCTTTAAAAGGATTTACAAATACTGTTACAAATTCCTTAAGAGGAGCATTTAATTCACAATATAATTTGTTAATCAATGTTCCTGTGGCGATTGCTTCCTCGATGGCAGCCTCTACGATACCGAGCATAGCCGCTTCTGCAAAATCAGGCGCTTCCGATATTAATGAAAAGATAAAAGCAGTAATAAAACTTAATATGGCAATCGCATTTCCATCAGCTGTTGGTTTATCTGTATTAGCAAGACCCATTACCTGCCTGTTATTTCCTAATTTGACCACCTATCAGGACACCGTTGTTAATTTATTACTATTTGGTTCTTCTGCTGTTATTTTTTATTCCTTATCGACAATTACAACTTCGGTTTTACAAGGAACGGATCATATGAAAATTCCAATTTATCATGCGGGGATATCTGTTATCATTCATGTAATTTTAGTAAGTGTCCTGCTTTATTCAACTAAATTAGGTATTTATGCTCTGTTAATTGGTAATATTACTTTCCCGCTTCTGGTATGCCTGCTAAATTGGCACTCAGTTGAGAAATACTTAAATTATAAACAGGAAATACTTAAAACTTTCGGTGTTCCCTTTATTGCTTCACTTGTGATGGGCCTTATTGCTTTTTTGATTTATCATGCTTTATACTTTTTGTTGGAAAATAATGTCATCTGTATTATTATCGCTATGGTCTTCGCTGTAACAGTTTATTTCTTCTTATTATTAGTACTAAAATGTTTTTCCAGGGAAGAATTAAAAGATATTCCAATGGGTAATCGTATTGCTAAAATAGGACATCGTTTCTTATAATATTACTATCCGAAATTTAAAAATTATTTATTGTTTTCCAGGCAATTCCTGTTTATAATTGTATTAGCTTTTACATATAGTATACTATTGATAAAGGATGGTCATATATTGTAATAATTTGACTGTTCTATTTTAAGGAGATGTATTATGAAAAAGGAACTGTTATTAGTTGCAATGCTACTTTCAACATTTCTATCAGGTGGATGTTCTATGGGAAATACAGGTTCCCAGGAAACAATAAGTACGCAGGATTTTTCAAGTTTACGTGAACAATTAGACACCATTCAGACAAATGTCAATCAATACATGAATGTACCTTCTGCTTCTGACTATATTATTGCAGCGTCCAATGAATTATCTCCTACTTTTACAGAGCTGGAATCCGGTTTGTTGCTCCAATTAGAGGATATATCCAAAGATTCTTACAAAGAAGTTAATATACTTATGATTTTCTATGATGAGGATAATAATATTCTTTTTAGCAGTACCCAATACTTGGAAAACGTATTAACTGGTAATACTTATGCAGCTAAAATTACATACCCAACTGATCAAAACGGCGCAACTGTTGCCTACGATCATTATGACGTTCAAATAAAAGCTTTACCTTATAGTGTTCCAATAGAAGATTTTTCTGATAAAGTAGAGACGGTCTCCAATAAGGGCTTTGATGGGTATGTAACAGCTAAAATAATGAACAAATCTGATACAACATTAGACACGATAGATTCCTATATCTTATACTATGATGAAGATGGTAATCTTATTGGATGTGAGCAGGGCAATACCTATAATTTGCTTCCTGACAGTTATGATGTAGTTTCTTTTTCACCGCCATACGGTCTTGACTATATACCTCTGGAATATGCTGATTATAAGATTTTTATTACTTCTGCCATTAATACTGATTCAATATTACCAAATATGCCAAATATGGCGATGCACCCTGAAAATATAGAAGAATGATATTTTAATATATTAAAAAGCAAGATTCATGTAAGAACTGAATCTTGCTTTTTGTTTTTTTTATCTAACTTAATGTTGGAAATAATTCTTTTACTGTTGGATAGATTTTTGCAAATTTCTGATATTTTTCTTCATATTTTTCTACAAGTTCCGGAGTCGGTTCGACCGTATCTACAACTTTTACAAGCTTTTCTGCCGCTTCTTCTACCGAGGAAAACTCTCCACATGCTACAGCTGCAAGCATTGCTCCGCCGTATCCAGGACCCTCTTCACTTTCAATGACATCCAGCTTAATATTTAAGATATTAGCAATCATCTTTTTCCAAAGAGGACTCTTTGCTCCGCCGCCGCATATCTTAGATCTTTCAATTTTAATACCAAGAGATTTCGCTACCTCAAAGGAATCACGGATTGCAAATGCAACACCTTCTAATACTGCCTGTGTCATATCTGCTCTGCTGCTATCCATAGTAAGTCCAATAAAAGTTCCCCTTGCCAATGGATCATTTAGTGGAGAACGTTCTCCCATAAGATATGGTAAAAAGTACACATTATTTTCACCTAACTTTGTAATAGCTTTTTGTTCCTCTGCAAAGCTTTTTGTTCCAATAATATCTTCCATCCACCACTTATTACAGGAAGCTGCACTCAGCATACATCCCATCAAATGATAATGTCCGTCCGCATGTGCAAATGCATGAAGTGCATTATTCTTATCCACGCCAAAGTTCTTACTCGATATAAATATCGTACCACTTGTACCAAGTGAGATATTACACATTCCATCACCAACTGTTCCGGTACCAACAGCTGCTGCTGCATTGTCTCCTGCACCTGCTACAATCTTAACATTTGCAGATAAACCAATTTTCTCAGCAATTTCCGTCTTTAATGTTCCTACGACTTCATAGCTTTCATAAATCTTTGCAAGTTGATTCTCTGTGATTCCACAGATATCCATCATCTCTTTTGACCATGATTTATTCTTTACATCAAATACCAGCATACCGGAAGCATCCGACACATCCGTACAGAAACTTCCCGATAACATATATGCGATATAATCCTTAGGAAGCATGATCTTACTAATTTTTGCAAAGTTCTCAGGTTCATGTTTCTTCACCCATAAAATCTTAGGTGCTGTAAATCCTGCAAAAGCAATATTTGCTGTATACTCAGATAATTTGTCTTTTCCAATTACGTTATTCAGATAATCTGTTTCTTCTGTGGTTCTTCCATCGTTCCACAAAATAGCAGGTCTGATTACATTATCTTTTTCATCTAAAATCACAAGCCCATGCATTTGCCCACCAAAACTAATACCTGCTACTTGTGATCTATCACATTCAGAAACTAGTTCTGTAAGACCTTCTAAGACTGCACTCCACCAATCTTCTGGTTTCTGTTCTGACCAGCCTGGATGCGGAAAGCTTAAAGGATATTCTTTAGATACTACTTTTTCAATTTTTCCATCAGCAGCCATAAGTAATAATTTGACTGCTGATGTACCAAGATCGACACCAATATATAACATACCTACTCCTATCTATGCAATTTATGCAAATGGATTCTCTGTTGGATATCTTACACCGGCAGGTTGATTATATCCAATTTCCTCTACTGGAACACCAATATATTTAAATACTTCATAAATAGCTTTTCCAAAATGACCAAATGCTACTGCACCATGATGTGGGTAATTTTTCTCAATTAATACATGACGGTAAAATCTTCCCATTTCCGGAATTGCAAATACTCCGATCGCACCAAAGGATCTTGTAGCTACAGGAAGAACTTCACCCTGAGCGATATAAGCACGAATCTGTGCATCTGCTGTACTTTGTAAGCGGAAGAAAGTAATATCTCCAGGAGCGATATCTCCCTCCAGTGTTCCGTTTGTAACTTCTACTGGTAAACTTCTTGCCATAATCTTCTGATATTTCATTGAGCAGGCAGCTAATTTCTTGGAAGATGTATTTCCACAATGGAATCCCATGAAAGTATCTTTTAATGTATAATCATATTTTCCCTTGATGCCTTCTTCATACATATCTGCTGGTACGGAATTATTAATATCAAGTAATGTAACTGCATCAACGCTCACACATGTTCCGATAAACTCGCTTAATGCACCGTAAATATCAACTTCGCAGGATACCGGAATTCCCATTCCAGTAAGGCGGCTGTTTACATAACAAGGAACGAATCCAAACTGTGTCTGGAATGCTGGCCAGCATTTTCCAGCGATAGCAACATATTTTCTATATCCTTTGTGAGCTTCTACCCAGTCAAGTAATGTCAATTCATATTGTGCTAATTTTGGAAGAATTTCCGGTTTCATGTTTCCAGCGCCAAGTTCTGCTTCCATATCTTTTACAACTTCCGCAATACGTGGATCTCCGGCATGTTTGTTAAAAGCTTCAAACAAATCAAGTTCTGAATTCTCTTCAATTTCAACACCTAAGTTATACAGCTGTTTGATCGGTGCATTACATGCTAAGAAATTCAGTGGACGTGGTCCAAAACTGATAATCTTTAAGTCTGATAATCCAACTATACCACGGACAATTGGAACAAATTCGTTGATCATATCTGCACATTCTTCTGCAGTTCCTACCGGATACTCTGGAATGTATGCTTTGATGTTACGAAGTTTTAAGTTATAGCTTGCATTTAACATACCGCAATATGCATCGCCACGGCCATCCATTAAGCTGTCGCCTGTTTCTTCTGCAGCTGCAACAAACATTGCAGGTCCGTCAAAATGTTTTGCAAGCAATGTTTCTGATATTTCCGGGCCAAAATTGCCAAGGTATACAACAATTGCATTACATCCTGCTTTTTTTACATCTTCCAATGCCTGTACCATGTGAATCTCACTTTCAACAATACAAATTGGGCATTCATAGATATCTGCCTGATCATATTTCGCTTTGTATGCTTTTATTAAAGCTTCTCTTCTTGATACGGAAAGTGTTTCTGGAAAACAATCTCTACTTACTGCTACAATACCGATCTTAACCTGTGGTAAATTTTTAAACATTTCTTTTCCTCCATTTTCTTACTTCTTATTATAAATATTTATTCTAAAATAATATGTTTGATTAAACAGTTACATTTTCTCCTTTTAATCCATTAAACGCACCTGCAATATTTGCATCTTTATGAGCAATCAGCCATTTATTTTTAGCGAATAACAGCGCATCTTCTTCCGCGCCCTTTGGCTGAGCATCTATTTGTGTATTTGTATTCTTTGGTAAAATAACAACATTGCGGAATGGTTTTCCGTCTACGCTGCAGGGTGCATAATGCAATGTTGTCGCATACATCTCAACAACTTCTCCCGCCGATACAAAGAAAGCTTCAATCTTACTTGTATCATAGGTGTTATCTGCCTCAATATCCTGCTGCTTTCCTAATAACAGGATCATATCGGAAGCTGCTACACCAAGTTCTGAATTCCGATGATATTCAACAGCATTCAATTTATTGTTGGTACCATTGCAATATCCCACTTGGATTGGAAGACCTCCAAAAAAACCATTTTCGATTACCTTCTTAATCGGTAAATCTTCAAATTCTTTGATTGACGGATAATATACAACATCATCTGTCGGTGCATCTGTACTTTGCATTGCCTTTACAAGTTCTGCAACATCATAATCTTTTGTAAGCACTCTGCCGTATTGTTT
>JAEWWQ010000289.1 GCA_023458855.1 Bacillota bacterium | reverse complement strand
GGTCTATCCACGGGCACCAGCATTGTTACAGAGAGTATCTTTGAGAACCGATTCAAGTATGTGGATGAATTAACACGGATGGGAGCCAATATTAAAGTAGAGGGTAACACTGCTATAATTACCGGTGTCAGTAAATATACCGGCGCCAGTGTTTCGGCACCTGATTTACGAGCAGGGGCGGCACTTGTGATTGCGGGGCTTGCGGCTGAAGGACTGACAACGGTAGATGATATTAAATATATTGAGCGTGGTTATGAGGATTTTTATATTAAACTGCGTAATCTTGGCGCACAGATAGATAAGGTAACGACTGAGAAAGAATTTAAAAAATTTCAATTGCAGGCAGTATAGAATAGAACCGAATAGGATAACCTATAAAAAAGGAGTTACAGTAGAACGAATATATCGTTTACTGTAACTCCTTTTTCACATGAGAAACTGAATCTGGAGATCGGAACGTGCAGATAGATCAATGAAGTTATTACCTGATTTGATCACAGGTTTGGATAACGCATTTTTATTAATAAAAACAATATCACCTTCAATGCCATTTGTCAGATGTACACGGTTCTGAAGATAAGTATTGACAATACATTCTAAAAAAGTAAGGACATATTTGGCATCATATTTCTGGATACCTTCAGTTTCAAACAATTCAATTACCTTGAAAGGGCATAAAGGACCGCGATAAACTCTCGCCGAAGTCATGGCATCGTATACATCGGCAATAGATACGATTTTGGCAAATTTATCTATTTTATTGCCAACGAGTCCTAATGGATATCCGCTTCCATCGCATCTTTCATGGTGCATAAGAGCAGCGTTTTTGATACTTTCATTGATATTCTGCATTTTTAGTATCTGATAACCTTCCAGAGGGTGTGTCTTTATTACTGAAAATTCATCGTCAGTTAGTTGAGATGGCTTCTTGATGATAGAATCCGGTATCATAATCTTGCCTACATCATGTAGTAGTCCGCATAAAGTAGCCAGATTGATATCTTCTTCAGAGAACTGGAGCCATCTTGCAAATACATTACAAATCAGTGTAACATTCAGGCTGTGTGCGTAAGTAGAGTCATCATATTGACGCATATTGTGCAGCATATCAAAAACATTAACAGACCCTTCGCTGGTTTGTAATAATTCTAAGGTACTGTCAAGCAGTCTGGCAGTATCAAGTGGTGTGTTTTTTTCTACTATATCATCCATCAAAGCATGAAAATGATTGACGCTCTGATCAAAATGCTGTTTAAATTCCTTAAAAGCACTGCTTGATTTGATTCGCTCTGAATAGGAACTTTCTTCCTGTGTCTGGGTAGAAACAAATGCCAGTTCTTCTTCTACCTTTACCGTAAGTATGGAGTAGAATTCTAATCGTGTGATGGTTTTATCGGTCAGAATAAGACCCTTTGACAGAATTAATTGCTCATTGTATGTGTATACATCTTCGGCTATTTTCATACCAGGGATTAAATCTTTTGTACTTATTCTTTTCATAGCAGGCGCCCCTCAATCTGTGTAAAATATTACAACTCATAGGTAAATTATATTGTTTTTTGTCGTTTATGTCAATTTATTCAAGAAAGTTGGTTGACAAGAATATAGGGATGGTGTAATCTCATGATAGATACATTAATTCCATATTGTAAGTTTTCTCTTATTCAGAGTGGTGGAGGCACAAAGGGCCTGCGAAGCCACGGCAACCCCTGCTTTATCGGAAGGTGCCAACCTGAGCGAATAAACTTATCCATTAGGATAAGACGAACAATAAGAGGATTTAATGATCGAAACGTTGAATCCGCTTAGGCGGATTTTTTTAGTTCATAACAAGTGAAACACATTGCCGTTTCAGCTTGTATTAAGGAGGACACAAGATGGAGAAATTATTATTTACTTCAGAATCAGTAACAGAAGGGCATCCTGACAAGATGTGCGATGCCATCTCAGACGCAGTCTTAGATGCATTGATGGAACAGGATCCGATGAGCCGGGTAGCTTGTGAGACATGTACGACAACCGGAATGGTCATGGTAATGGGTGAGATTACTACCAAGGCTTATGTAGACATTCAGAAAATTGTTCGTGATACAGTAAAAGAAATTGGTTACACAAAATCAGAATATGGTTTTGACGGAAACACCTGTGCAGTTATGGTGACGCTGGATGAACAATCCTCTGATATCGCAATGGGCGTTGATAAAGCGTTGGAAGCGAAAGAGCATACTATGACAGAAGAGGAGATGGATGCAATTGGAGCTGGAGATCAGGGAATGATGTTCGGCTATGCAACCAATGAAACAGACGAATATATGCCATATCCTATTTCACTGGCACATAAGCTGGCATTGCAATTAACAAAAGTACGGAAGGACGGGACCTTAACATATTTAAGACCAGATGGAAAGAGCCAGGTATCTGTGGAATATGACGAGTCAGGAAAGCCAAGACGTCTGGAGGCAGTTGTACTTTCCACCCAGCATGATCCGGATGTAACGCAGGAACAGATTCATGCAGATATCAAAAAATATGTATTTGCCCCTGTACTTCCGAAGGAATTGGTTGATGAAAACACCAAGTATTTTATTAACCCGACAGGCAGATTTGTAATTGGCGGACCAAATGGCGACAGCGGATTAACAGGACGTAAGATTATTGTAGATACTTATGGCGGATATGCCCGTCACGGCGGCGGAGCTTTCTCCGGAAAAGACTGTACTAAGGTTGATCGCTCAGCAGCTTATGCAGCACGTTATGTTGCTAAGAATATTGTAGCTGCAGGTATTGCAGATAAATGTGAGATCCAGTTATCCTACGCAATCGGTGTAGCGCATCCGATGTCTATCATGGTAGATACTTTTGGAACAGGAAGACTCTCCGATGAGAAACTGGTAGAAATTATCCGTGAGAATTTTGATCTTCGTCCGGCCGGAATCATAAAGATGCTGGATCTTCGCCGGCCGATATACAAGCAGACAGCAGCCTATGGACATTTCGGACGCAATGATTTGGATCTTCCATGGGAAAAACTTGATAAAGCAGAGAATTTAAAAAAATATTTATAGTAGATTGCTTATTTTTATAAAGTAAAGCCGGGAGGTACCTTGATAAAGGGACCTCCTTTTTTACGAAAAGTGTGTTTCTTCTTGTTATTGACTTAGAGGAAGATACCCTTATAATAGAAAAATAGGAGAGTTCATTAATAACAAAGTGGAATAGAAAAGAAGGAGGCACATATGGCATTTACACATCTGCACGTGCATACAGAATATAGTCTGCTGGATGGTTCTAATAAAATAAAGGAATGTGTGAAACGGGTAAGGGAACTCGGAATGGATAGTATTGCAATTACGGATCACGGGGTCATGTACGGTGTAATTGATTTTTACCGGGCAGCAAAAGATGTCGGAATCAAGCCAATTCTGGGATGTGAAGTTTATGTGGCACCGAATTCTCGATTTGATAAAGAGCTGACTGGCGGTGAAGACCGCTATTACCATTTGGTTCTGCTGGCCGAAAATAATATAGGCTACGCGAATCTCATGAAGATAGTAAGCCGTGGATTTACGGAGGGATACTACTATAAACCGCGTGTTGATATGGAGATATTGAATCAATACCATGAAGGTATTATTGCATTATCTGCATGTCTGGCCGGAGAGGTGCAAAGATATATAACAAAAGGGTTATTAGAGGAAGCAAAAAAATGTGCAAAAAAGTATGAAGCCTGTTTTGGAAAAGGAAATTATTTTCTGGAGATGCAGGACCATGGGATTCCGGAGCAAAAGACAGTAAATAGTGCATTACTTAACATGAGCAAAGAACTTGACATTCCTCTTGTTGTAACGAATGATATTCATTATACCTATCGGGATGACGAGAAGTCACATGATATTCTGCTTTGTATTCAGACGGGAAAAAAAGTAACAGATGAAGACCGTATGCGCTATGATGGAGGGCAGTACTATGTAAAGAGCGAAGATGAGATGCGCCTGTTGTTCCCGTATGCGCAGGAAGCTTTGGAGAATACACATAAAATTGCGGAACGTTGTAATGTGGAAATAGAATTCGGAGTGACCAAACTGCCAAAATATGATGTGCCGGAAGGATTTAATTCCTGGACCTATCTGGATAAATTATGTCGGGACGGATTAGCAGACAGGTACCCGAATGATGACGGTACATTAAAAGAAAGATTGGAATATGAACTTAATACCATACAGAAAATGGGATATGTGGATTATTTTCTGATTGTTTGGGATTTTATCAATTGGGCAAAAAGAAATGGAATACCTGTGGGACCGGGCAGGGGATCGGCAGCAGGAAGTATTGTATCATATTGCCTCAAAATTACAGATATTGATCCCATTAAATATAATCTTCTGTTTGAACGATTTCTGAATCCCGAACGTGTCTCCATGCCCGATATTGATATTGATTTCTGCTATGAGAGACGCCAGGAAGTCATTGATTATGTAGGCAGAAAATATGGTGCTGATAAAGTGGTACAAATAGTAACTTTTGGTACGATGGCAGCGAAGGGAGTTATCAGAGACGTGGGGCGTGCTATGGATCTGCCATATGCATATGTGGATTCGATTGCCAAAATGATACCCAATGAACTGAATATTACGATAGACAGGGCGCTTAATATAAATCCCGAATTCCGTGCCTTATATGAAAGAGAAGAACAGGTACATTTTCTGATTGATATGTGCAAACGTCTGGAAGGACTGCCAAGGCACACCTCCATGCATGCGGCAGGTGTTGTTATCTGTCAAAAGTCCGCTGATGAATTCGTACCGCTGTCGCGAGGTTCGGATGGTTCTGTTACAACGCAGTTTACGATGACGACCCTGGAAGAACTGGGGCTGTTAAAGATGGATTTTTTAGGACTCAGGACATTAACGGTTATTCAGAATGCAGTGCGCTTTGTTGAGCAGTCAAAGGGCATTAAACTCGATATGGATCAGATTGATTATGATGACAAGGCTGTGCTTGCAGCAATCGGAACTGGACGTACGGATGGTGTGTTCCAGCTGGAAAGTGCAGGAATGAAGAACTTCATGAAGGAATTAAAACCCCAGAATCTGGAGGATATAATTGCTGGAATATCTCTGTATCGTCCCGGGCCAATGGATTTCATTCCCAAATATATCAAGGGAAAGAACAGCAATGATGATATTACCTATTCCTGTCCGCAACTGGAGCCGATTCTGGCACCAACATACGGATGCATTGTTTATCAGGAGCAGGTTATGCAGATCGTACGGGATCTTGGCGGTTATACATTGGGACGAAGCGACCTGGTCCGCCGAGCCATGTCGAAGAAAAAGCAATATGTAATGGAAAAGGAACGGGAGAATTTTATTTATGGGAATGCGGAGGAAGGTGTTCCAGGATGTGCGGCCAATGGAATTTTACCGGAAGTCGCAAGCAAGATATACGATGATATGATGGATTTTGCAAAATATGCATTTAATAAGTCACATGCGGCGTGTTATGCTGTCGTCTCTTATCAGACATCATATTTAAAGTATTACTATCCGGTAGAATTTATGGCTGCATTACTGACTTCTGTGATAGATAATCCAGGAAAAGTAGCAGGCTATATTCTGACATGTCGAAATATGAATATTACGATTCTGCCTCCGGATATCAATGAGGGAGAAGCAGGGTTTTCAGTATCAGATGGTTCGATCCGCTATGCATTAACGGCAATTAAGAGTGTGGGACGTCCGATTATCGAAGCAATTGTACAGGAACGTAAAAGCCATGGGAAATATAGTAATATAAAAGATTTTATAACAAGAAACATAGAGCATGATGTGAATAAAAGAGCAGTTGAGAACTTTATTAAGGCAGGTGCGCTGGATAGTCTGGGCGGTACCAGAAAGCAGTTCATGAGTGTATATGTCAGTATTATGGATCATATGCATCAGGATAAGAAGAACAATATGGCGGGTCAGCTTTCCCTGTTTGATATAGCATCAGAAGAAGAAAAGGAAGAGTTCGATGTCCGGCTTCCGGAGGTGGGCGAATATAACAAGGAAATGATGCTGGGATTCGAAAAAGAAGTGCTTGGTATTTACATAAGCGGCCATCCACTGGAGGAGTATGAAGCAATCTGGAGGAAACATATTACAGCAACTACTGCGGATTTTATGCTGGATGAAGAAACCAATGCAGTCACGATTGCAGATGGAAAATCAGTCACGATAGGCGGGATAATCACAGAGAAGAAAATTAAATATACTAAAAATGATAAGGTAATGGCATTCATTACTCTTGAGGATCTTGTAGGGAGTGTAGAAGTTATCATATTTCCAAAAGATTACGAGAAGAGTGCCGCCAATTTGAGTGAAGACAGCAAAGTCTTTATCAAGGGACGGACTTCTGTAGAGGAGGATAAAGATGCGAAGCTGATCTGCGAACAAATTACGAGCTTTACGGATATTCCGAAGAAAATGTGGGTAAAATTCTGTACAAAAGAAGCCTATGAGGATAAGGCAGAGAAGCTCTTTGAAATCTTAAATGCTTCCGAAGGTAAAGATCATGTGGTTATTTATATAGAAGAAACAAAGCAGATGAAACAACTCCCAGCTAATCGGACAATAAATGCAAGTGCAGGCCTGGTGGAACAATTAACCGTAATTTTAGGCGAACAAAATGTAAAAATCGTGTAACTTACCATGAAATAGGTTGAAATGCATAGGGAAAAGGATTAAAATGTAAAGAAATATAGGCAGGAGGTATGGGCGTGTCCAAGGAGATTAAGACAATCGGAGTATTAACAAGTGGTGGAGATGCACCCGGTATGAACGCAGCAATCAGAGCGGTTGTGCGTAAGTCCATTGCAAACGGTGTGAAGGTAAAGGGTATTAAAAAAGGATATCAGGGACTTTTAAATGAAGAAATCATAGATTTGGAAGCTAAGAATGTATCAGATACAATTCAGCGTGGAGGTACTATTCTGGGGACTGCCCGCTGTGCGGAGTTCAGAACGGAAGAAGGTCAGCAGAAGGGTGCTGAAGTATGTAAAAAGTATGGTATTGATGGTATGGTAGTCATAGGTGGAGACGGTTCTTACCAAGGTGCTCTGAAGCTGGCGGCACACGGAATCAATACGGTGGGGCTTCCGGGAACCATCGATCTTGATATTGCATGTACGGATTATACAATCGGGTTCGATACGGCAATCAATACTGCCATGCAGGCGATTGACAAAGTACGTGATACCTCATCTTCTCATGAAAGATGCAGTATTATTGAAGTAATGGGAAGAAATGCCGGATATATTGCATTATGGTGCGGTGTAGCCAATGGTGCGGAGGATATTCTGATTCCTGAAAAGTATGATTACGATGAACAGCGTATTATAAATAATATTATCAATAACAGAAAAAGAGGAAAGACACATCATATTATTATTAATGCAGAAGGTATCGGGCATTCTACCTCTATGGCAAGAAGAATCGAAGCGGCTACAGGCATCGAAACAAGAGCGACTATCCTGGGATATATGCAGCGTGGTGGTTCACCGACCTGTAAAGATCGTTTTTATGCTTCTATCATGGGTGCCTATGCAGCAGACATTCTGTGTCAGGGTAAGACAAACCGGGTGGTTGGTTACCAGCATGGGGAGTTTGTTGATTTTGATATTGAAGAAGCATTGAAAATGCAGAAAGATATACCAGAATATCAATATGAGGTAAGTAGAATTCTTTCTATTTAGTTAAGGAAAATTATGAAAAAGATAAAATTAAATATGTCCACAACGCGTTTTTTGACGATGGGGTTTGCACTGATCATTTTATTGGGTTCTGTGTTGCTTACATTGCCAATCGCAAGCAGAGATGGGAATACGTCTTATCTGGATGCGTTGTTTACAGCCACGTCTGCGACGTGTGTCACAGGTCTTGTTGTTTGTGATACATACCAGAATTGGACGCTGTTTGGGCAACTTGTTATATTAATGTTGATTCAAATCGGTGGTCTTGGTTTTATGACTATCGGTGTGTATATATCCGTTCTTCTAAAGAGAAAAATCGGACTTAAGGAAAGGGAAGGTATCCATGAGAGTGTGAGCACTCTCGAAATTGCAGGCGTAGTTCGTCTGGTTCGTTTCATCATACGTGGTACTTTTACATTTGAAGTGCTGGGTGCTGTTCTTCTGGCAGCGCGGTTTATCCCTGCAAAAGGGCTCATAAAGGGAACCTATTATGGCGTATTCCATTCTGTATCTGCATTTTGCAATGCTGGTTTTGACCTGATGGGGGATGTAGAAGCATATTCTTCTTTTGTAGCTTATGAAGGTGACCTTATTGTAAACCTTACTGTTATGTCTCTGATTATAGTTGGCGGTATCGGATTTATTGTATGGGATGATATTAAGAGAAATAAATTTCATTTCCGAAAATATCTGTTACATACGAAAATTGTTCTTGTGACAACTACGGTTTTGGTATTTGGCGGGGCCCTGCTATTTCTGATAATTGAAAATCATGCTACATTGGAAGGTTTGACAGTAAAGGGAAAAATACTCGGAGCTCTTTTCAGCTCTGTAACGGCCAGAACAGCTGGATTTAATACAACGGATACGGCGGCGCTTACCGATCCGGGTAAGATGCTTACGATGCTTCTGATGTTTATAGGTGGTAGTTCCGGCTCTACAGCAGGCGGTGTTAAGACAACTACTTTTGTCGTGACGCTTTGTTTTGCCTGTGCCATGATTAAAAGGACGCAGGGGACCAATTTATTTGGCAGACGTTTAGAGGATGAGACTTTGAAAAAGGCGAATGCAGTTCTCTTTATCAATCTTTCACTGGCCTTTTTAGCTGCTTTTGTTATACTCTCCGCACAGCCGCTTGGCTTTATGGAGGTACTGTTTGAAGTTTTTTCGGCAATTGGAACAGTCGGGATGTCAACTGGGATTACAAGAGAATTACTTCCGATATCTAAGGTCGTCATTATCGTGTTGATGTATTGCGGAAGATTAGGAAGCCTCAGTTTTGCACTGACTTTTGCTCAGAGCAAGATCATTGCACCTGTTCAGCAGCCGGTTGAAAAAATTATCGTTGGATAAATTATTGGATGAAATTGGAGAAAATTAGGAATGAAATCAATATTAGTTATAGGTCTTGGAAGATTTGGACATCACTTAACGATGAATTTCATCAATCAGGGAAATGATGTGATGATTATCGATCAGGATGAAAAGAAGTTAGAGGATCTGGTACCATATGCGGCAAGTGCGAAGATTGGGGATTGTACGAACCCGGATGTACTGAAAAGCCTGGGCATTGGTAATTTTGATTTGATTTTTGTGTGCATTGGTACAAATTTTCAAAGCAGTCTTGAAATTACAAGTCTGGTAAAGGAAATGGGTGGAAAGCGTGTAATCAGCAAAGCGACCAGAGACATTCAGGCAAAATTCCTGTTGAAGAATGGAGCCGACGAAGTCGTATATCCGGATAAGGATATTGCAGAGCGGCTGGCAACAAGGTGCAGTATGAATCATATATTTGATTATATTGGATTGGGAGTAGGATACGGAATTTTTGAAATATTGCCATTGAAGGAATGGATCGGAAAAACGATCCGTGAATCGGATATTGCGGCGAAATATCATGTATCCATTCTTGGAGTCAAGGGCGGAGAAAGGGTAAAACCTGATTTTATGCCGACTGCCGGTTATGAGATTAAAGCAGGTGACCATCTGATCGTATTGGCACAAAATAGTGTGGCGCAAACATTATTTAAAAAATTGTAGGCGGAGAAGATTTTATGATAACATCTGCGGGAAACAGTAGAATAAAAAGAGTGGTACAATTAAATCAAAAAGCAAAGGCGCGAAAAGAAGAAAATGCATTCCTTGTGGAAGGGCTAAAGATGTTTCAGGAGGCGCCAATTGAAAAGATTCGGGACGTATATGTTACCGAATCTTTTTATCATAAGAATCCACTGTGCCGGAAAAAGCTGCAGGATTGTAACTATGAACTTGTATCAGAGGAGGTATTTGGAAAGATATCAGATACCAAAACGCCGCAGGGAATTTTATGTGTGGTGGAACAATTTCAGTATCAATTGAATCAGATTATAAATAAACAGAATCCTCTGATTGTAGTAGTGGAGGATTTGCAGGATCCGGGGAATCTGGGGACAATCATCAGAACCGGGGAAGGCGCCGGTATCGATGGAGTCATCATGAGTAAAAACACGGTAGATATCTATAATCCAAAGGTAATCCGTGCAACTATGGGATCGATTTACCGGGTACCGTTTTTGTATGAAGAAAATCTGGCTCAGGTGCTTGTCAGGATGCATGAAAAAGAAATCAGGACATATGCTGCCCATCTTGCCGGAAGCAATTATTATAATAGTTTTTCTTTTACGGGAGGGACAGCTTTCCTGATTGGAAACGAAGGAAATGGGTTGTGTGAAGAGACAGCAAGTCATGCAACGTCTTATATCAAGATTCCAATGGAGGGACAGGTGGAATCTCTGAATGCGGCAATTGCTGCCTCCCTTCTGATGTATGAGGCAAAACGGCAGAGAACGGTATAATGATTATTGTTTAGAGGAAAAAGGAGGAAAAATGATGAAAATTGGATTTATCGGACTTGGCAATATGGCAACTGCCATGATTGGCGGAATCATACAAAAAGGAATCTTTAGGCCGGAGGAAATAATTGGCTCCAATCGTTCGGAAAGCGGGTTGATAAAAGCAAAAGAGAAATTCTCTATTGTAACGACTCTGTCAAACAGAGATGTGGCAGAAAAAGCCGAAATTATAGTGCTTTCAATAAAACCTCAATTTTACGCGGCAGTCATAGAAGAAATTAAGGATTGTGTAACAAATGATAAAATTGTAGTATCCATTGCACCTGGTAAAACCTTGCAATGGCTGGAAAATTTATTTGAAAAAGCAATAAAAATCGTCAGATGCATGCCAAATACACCGGCATTGGTCGGCGAGGGCTGTACTGGTGTATGCTGTAATGAAGCAGTCACAGAAGCAGAAATGCAAAATGTTCTGACGATATTATCGGGCTTTGGAAAAGCAAGTGTGGTTGCAGAGCATATGATGGATGCCGTAGTGGGAGTGAGCGGTAGTTCCCCTGCTTATGTATTTATGTTTATAGAAGCGATGGCAGATGCAGCGGTTGCAGAAGGTCTTCCGCGTAAACAAGCGTATGAATTTGCGGCGCAATCTGTATTGGGAAGTGCAAAAATGGTATTGGAAACCGGGAAACATCCGGCAGAATTAAAAGATATGGTATGTTCGCCGGGAGGAACAACAATTCAGGCCGTGCGTGTACTGGAAGAAAGAGGATTGCGTTCGGCAGTTATAGAAGCTATGGAAGCCTGCATTTCAAAATCGAGAAGTATGTAAAAAATTACAGAATAATTATGTAAAAGTTACTATTATTAAAAATGTACGAAATAGGAAAACCTATTTGGTGCATTTTTTTTGTGAATAAAACGGATTCTGCTGCATAAACTACATAAAGGTGGGGAAACTTGACAAAAACTACTACTTTTGCTATTATATGAAAATCTTACGAAATGTTAATAAATTTGTAACATTTGTAACGATAATGAAATATATATAAGTGGATTAGATAAGAAAGGTGAAATTATTTGGAGGTTAATATGAAATCAACAAACAAAATACTGCTGGGTGGTATGATGGCAATGCTATTCCTGACGATAGCAATGATTGCATCGACAACAGATTCAGAAGCAGTAGAAGTGAGTGATTATCTAAGTTCTCTTAATGTGGGAGCTGCGGTTGTATTAGATGCAGATATTACACTTGATACAGAAGAATTGAACAAAGTAGTTGAAGAAGTAACAAACGAGCCGGAGGAAGAACAGGAGGATTCGGAAGAATCCAAACTGGTAATGGCAAATGTAAAAGAGTCAATGAATATTCGTGCTGAGGCAGATGAAGATTCAGATAAAGTTGGATTATTGTATAAAGATTGCGGCGGAGAGATTCTGGAACAAAAAGAAGGATGGACAAAAATCAAGTCTGGTGAATTGGTTGGCTGGGCAAAGGATGAGTATCTGTTGTTTGGAAATGATGCAGAGCAGCTGGCGAGCGAGGTTGGAAATCTTGTAGCAAAAGTAGATACGGAAACGCTGCGGGTAAGAAAAGAAGCAAATGAGAGTGCAGATATTTATGGTCTGCTCGCAGTTAATGATGAAGTGATTGCATTAAGTGACATGGGAGACTGGGTATCTGTCGACTTTGACGGGCAGACCGGGTATGTCGATAGAGACTACGTTAAGGTAGACTTCAAGATTGATTCAGGAGAAACCATGGAAGCAATTGAAGCAAGAGAACAGCAGATTGCGGAGGAGAAGGCCAAAGCAGAAGCAGAAAAAGCAAAATTAACAGAGAATAGAGGCGCGGTTACGGCTGATATTTCAGACGCAACGTTATTAGCAGCCTTAATTCAATGTGAAGCAGGCGGAGAAACCTATGAAGGACAGCTTGCAGTAGGCGCTGTAGTTATTAATCGATTACGAAGCGGTGCTTACCCGAGTACGATGCAAGGCGTTATCTATGCATCCGGTCAATTTACTCCGGCTTTAAATGGTAAAGTAAACAACGTTGCGGCAAAGGGACCGAAGGCAAGCTGTATCCAGGCAGCACAGGAAGCTTTAAATGGAGTAAGCAATATTGGAGCGGCAACTCATTTCAAACGTTCGGGAGCACATGACGGATATGTAATCGGAAACCATGTATTCTGGTAAAAAAATAGCGAACAGATAGTTCGCTATTTTTTTAATCCATTAAAGCAGAGTGGTTGAATAAACAAGAAAAGTATAGTATTATATGGAAGAAGCAGAAAGGGGAATGAAGGGATGAGTATAACAATTATATGGCTGCTGCTGTTTGTCGTGCTGATAGCAATAGAGATTGCAACATTGGGACTTACAACCATCTGGTTTGCAGCGGGTGCCTTGGTGGCAACGATAGCTGCGGCATTTAATGCACCTGTGTTTATTCAGATTGCGCTGTTTATTTTTGTATCACTTGTACTGTTGATTTTCACAAGGCCCGTTGCGGTAAAGTACTTCAATAAGGACAGGATTAAAACGAATGCAGAGAGTCTGGTGGGAAGACAGGCAATTGTAATAAGTGAGATCGACAATCTGCAGGGAACAGGACAGGTTACAGTCGGCGGACAGGAATGGTCGGCAAGGGCGGCGGAAGACAGAGGTAAGATTGCACTCGGTGCTGTTGTGGAAGTACAAGGCATCAAAGGTGTAAAGTTAATTGTTAAAGAAATGTAATATTGTAAACAAGGCATAAGGGAAATGCCAGAAAAGAGGGATTAAGTTATGTTAATGTTAGGACCGGTTATTTTGTTAGTTATGTTTCTGATTATTATTTTATTACTTGCGTCATGTATTAAAATAGTACCGCAGGCACAGGCATTTGTTGTGGAGCGTCTTGGTGCGTATCAGGGGACATGGTCAGTCGGATTACATGTAAAAGTACCGTTTTTTGATAAAGTTGCCAGAAGGGTAATATTAAAGGAGCAGGTTGTTGACTTTGCCCCGCAGCCTGTTATCACAAAAGATAACGTTACTATGAGAATTGACACGGTCGTGTTCTTCCAGATTACAGACCCTAAGTTATTCACATATGGCGTTGAGAACCCGATTATGGCAATTGAAAACTTAACAGCGACTACACTTAGAAATATTATTGGTGATTTGGAACTTGACCAGACACTTACCTCCAGAGAAACAATTAACACGAAAATGAGAGCATCTCTGGATATCGCTACCGACCCATGGGGCATTAAAGTAAACCGTGTTGAATTAAAAAATATTATTCCGCCTGCAGCAATTCAGGATGCAATGGAGAAACAGATGAAGGCAGAGCGTGAGCGCCGTGAATCTATTTTACGTGCGGAAGGTGAGAAAAAATCTACGATTCTTGTTGCGGAAGGTAAGAAAGAATCTGCCATTCTTGAAGCAGAGGCAGAGAAACAATCTGCAATCTTACGTGCAGAAGCACAGAAGGAAAAGATGATTCGGGAAGCAGAAGGTGAAGCAGCTGCAATCTTAAAGGTACAGCAGGCAACCGCAGACGGTATTCGTTTTATAAGAGAAGCTGGAGCGGATGAGGCGGTTCTTAGGATTAAGAGTCTGGAAGCTTTTGAAAGAGCAGCAGACGGTCAGGCTACAAAGATTATCATTCCATCAGAAATCCAGGGGATTGCAGGACTTGCAGGTTCTTTGAAAGAAATTATAAAATAAATGAAATCTATAAACAAAAAATAGTCTGGAAGGCACAGGGAATTACCTTGTGTCTTCTTGCAAACTTATACAAAGAGCAAGGAGAAATAATCATGAGCATCAATTTAAGGGGACGTCATTTTCTAAAATTATTGGATTTTACACCGGAAGAAATCACATATCTGATTGATTTGGCAGCAGAATTCAAAGAAAAGAAGAAAAATGGTATTTTGGTAGATACATTAAGAGGTAAGAATGTTGCACTTATTTTTGAAAAAACAAGTACAAGAACCAGATGTGCCTTTGAAGTTGCGGCACATGATCTTGGCATGGGTACGACTTATCTGGATCCGACGGGATCACAAATCGGAAAAAAAGAGAGTATTGCCGACACAGCCAGAGTACTTGGAAGTATGTATGAAGGAATCGAATACCGGGGATTTGAACAGTCCATTGTGGAAGAATTAGCAAAGTATGCGGGGGTTCCAGTGTGGAATGGACTGACAAATGAATTTCATCCGACCCAGATGCTTGCAGATCTGTTAACAATTCGTGAAAAACTTGGGACCTTACAGGGAATCAGACTTACCTATATGGGAGATGCAAGATATAATATGGGAAATTCGTGGATGGTGGCCTGCGCGAAAATGGGCATGCACTTTACAGCATGCGCTCCAAAAGAGTATTTTCCGAATTCGGAGCTGGTAACGGAGTGCCGGGCGATTGCAGCAAAAACAGGTGCAACGATTACACTGACAGAAAATGTGGAAGACGGAACCAAAGATGCAGATGTTATCTACACTGACGTATGGGTATCTATGGGAGAACCGGATGAAGTGTGGGAAACCAGAATCAGAGAACTTTCTCCGTATCAGGTAAATGATAAGATTATGGAACGGGCATCCAACAACGCTATTTTTATGCACTGTTTACCGGCATTCCATGATTTAAAGACAAAGACGGGAAAACTGATGGGTGAAAAATTCGGTATTACAGAGATGGAAGTAACAGACGCAGTATTTGAGTCGACACAGTCTGTCGTATTTGAAGAAGCGGAAAACCGCATGCATACCATCAAGGCTGTCATGGCAGCAACACTCGGGTATTGATGGGATGATGAAGACAAAGATCTTATCACTCCTACGGAATACAACAGAATATATTTCAGGCCAGGAAATATGCAGACAACTTGGAGTATCCAGAACGGCAGTATGGAAGGTGATTAACCAGCTAAAGGAGGAAGGGTATACGATTGAGGCTATTCAGAATAAAGGCTACAGAATAGTGGAATATCCAGATATCCTGACAAAAAGTGAGATTAAGAGCAGGTTAAAGACAAAATGGGCAGGGCAGCAGGTGTACTGTTATGAGGAAATAGGCTCTACCAATATCGAAGCGAAGAAATATGCAGAAGAGGGTGAACCGCACGGGACACTTGTGGTGTCTGACAAACAAATTTCAGGGCGTGGAAGACGCGGAAGAATATGGGAGTCTCCCGGAGGAAGTTCTGTCTATATGACGATAATGCTGCGCCCGGAATTTTCACCGGACAGGGCCTCCAGACTTACATTGCTTATGGCGCTTGCAGTTGCACATGCCATAATGGATGTGAGCGGGATACAGGCAAAAATCAAGTGGCCTAATGATATTGTTGTAAATGGTAAAAAAGTGTGTGGAATCCTGACAGAAATGAGTGCGGAGCTTGACTACATTCATCATGTGGTAATTGGTGTCGGTATTAACACAAATCAGGAGAATTTTCCGGCAGGAATTAATGCAACAGCAACTTCGTTATATCTGGAAAGCGGCAAAAGATATGACAGAGCAGCATTGGTAGAACGAACGATGTACTATTTTGAACAATATTATGAACAATTTTTGCCGATGCAAAATTTGGAAGCTATGCTGGGAGAATATGATTCTCTTTTAATTAATAAAGGAAAAAGGGTACGGGTATTGGACCCTGGAAACGAATTCGATGGAATTGCCTTGGGAATCAATGATTCGGGTGAGCTACTGGTCAAAAAAGATGATGATCAGGTAGTGGAAGTTTACGCGGGAGAGGTATCTGTACGTGGATTATATGGTTATGTATAAAATGGTGATTAGTATATGAACGATAAAAAAACAGTTTTATGTGGTGCAAATGCATATGAACAAAAGTATTATTTTAATGAAGAATTCGATAAAATTCCAGATTCCATAAAGGAAGAACTTAGAATTATATGTGTCTTGTTCACACGGGAAGTAGGTGGTATCTTCATGATTGTATTTGAAGAGGATGGGACCCTTGCATTCCAGACAGATGTGGATGAAGAAGATATTACATATGATGAGATCAGCAGTGGGCTGCTGATCAGTGAAATCCGCCGGAAGAGACAGGAATTGTTAGAATCTTTAAGTCTCTATTACAGAGTGGTCATATTGCAGGAAGATGTTTCGGATTTATTGGAAGGCTAAGAGGAAAAGTTATGCTACTGGTACTTGATGTAGGAAATACAAATATTACATTTGGTGTTTATAAAGGACAAAAATTAATAACCACATTTCGTATGACTACGAAATTATCCCGAACTTCAGATGAATTTGGAATCGCGATCATTGAAATGCTGAAGGCGGACGGAATTACAAAAGAAAAGATAGAAGGTGCTGTGATTGCAAGCGTGGTTCCTAATATTATGCATGCATTGACCGGCTCCATAAAAAGATATCTCGGAATTCGTCCGTTAAGTATCGGACCAGGTGTAAAGACGGGAATAAAGATCATAACGGAAAATCCAAGAGAAATTGGGGCAGACCGTATTGTAGATGCAGTTGCAGCGTATGAAATATATGGAGGTCCTGTTCTTGTGATTGATTTTGGAACAGCCACCACGTATGATCTTGTGACAGAGCATGGAGAATTCGCAGCGGGCATTACTGCACCGGGTATTCGCATTGCAGCGAAGGCATTATGGGAAGATACCGCAAGACTTCCGGAGATTGAGATTAAGAAACCGGCCTCTATCCTGGCACAGGAAACGATCAGCAGTATGCAGGCAGGACTGGTATATGGACAAATAGGTCAGACAGAGTATATCATTGATAAGGTGAGAGAAGAAAGTGGTTATCAGAAAATGAAGGTAATCGCAACAGGTGGTCTTGGCAGGATCATAGCGGATCAAACAGAAAGTATAGATGTCTACAACAATACACTTACTTTAGAGGGACTTCGCCTCATTTATGAGAAAAATGTGAAATAGAAAGCAGGAACAGTAATCTACATGAGTAAGCTGCAGATTGGAAACGTGTTATTAGAAAACAATTTGATATTAGCTCCTATGGCAGGCGTAACAGACTTGCCATTTCGTTTATTATGCAAAGAGCAGGGGGCAGGACTCCTGTGTATGGAAATGATAAGTGCAAAGGCAATCTACTATAATAATAAGAATACGGAAGCACTTCTTGAGATTCACGAAGAGGAAGAACCAGTATCCTTGCAGTTATTTGGATCAGATCCTGATATTATAAGTGAGATGGCAAAACGGATTGAGGAAAGGCCTTTTGCAATCCTGGATATTAATATGGGCTGTCCGGTTCCGAAAGTCGTAAATAATCATGAAGGATCGGCGCTGATGAAAGAACCAAAGCTTGTAGAAGCAATTATAGAGAAGACAGTAAAGGCAATTCAGAAACCGGTTACAGTTAAGATACGGAAAGGCTTCAATGATACCATGGTGAATGCTGTGGAAATTGCAAAGATAGCGGAAGGTTCCGGGGCAGCAGCAGTAGCAGTACATGGAAGGACCAGAGAACAGTATTATTCCGGAG